>CAMESA010000005.1 GCA_945935945.1 uncultured Mollicutes bacterium
TGTTAAGAAAAATAAGAGATTGGAAAGAAGATCTAACTATTATCATCATTTCAAAGAAATGACTAGAGCAGAAAGTATTAAGTCAATATTTACTGATAATAATCAAATTAATATCGATAATAACTTAGCTGGAGTTAGTGAATTCACTCGTCCTAAAGCTAAATGGCAGGATTACATGCAGGAAAGAACAGGCGATGCTGAATATACTGAAGACGCTATTAATGGACTATTGAAGTATATTGATCAAGCTGAATATTCTATTGCTTTTGATCCTGTAATCAATGATTTGAGAGAGTTCAATAAAGCTATCGTAAAGTATTCAAACGATGCTGAAATCAACAATTCTAAATATATTGAATTTTTAACTGACTATACAAATGATATTGCTGGTAAGACTAATCCATATGATCGCTGGCTAAGTAAAGGTACAAATGGAAGAAAAATATTGAGAGCTGTTAAGCTACTAAATAATACCGCAAAAGCTAATGCAGTTATGGGCAACTTAAATAGTGCTATTTCACAGTTCTACAACTTACCTAATTCAATTAGTTTGTTAATGAAAAATGGTGGTAGTAAATCTAGTTTAGATCTAACTAAAGGAAGTAAGGACTATACTAATTATGTACGAAATAAATTAACTGGTAAAGATATTACAAACGAGCCAATTACTCATAGCGCATTCTTAAAGCAACGATATATGGAAGATATTGATGCTAAATTTGATACTAGTAAGTTCAAAGTGTTGAAAGATGCTGCTTCTAAAGTAATGCAGTTAGGTGACCAGGCTGTCGCTGAATTGACCTGGTATAGTGCTTATGAACAAGGTTTGAGAAAAAAAGTAACTAATCCAATTACTTATGCTGATGATATTACCAGAAGATCAATCGCTGGAAGAGGCGTTGGAGAAGTTCCTTTGATGCAGAAATCTCAAATAGTGAAACTATTAGCTCCATTCCAGGTAGAAGTAACTAATCAATGGAACCTGATGAAGCAATTAGTAGGTGAAAAGAATGTTGGCCCACTTGTCGGAATGTTCTTGACTACATCTATTATGAATTTGGTTAACAAGGCTATGACTGGCAGAACAGTTGGGTTTGATCCTGTTGATGTAGTAATGGATGTTATAAAGAGTGCAGGAGACGACGATGATAAAGACGATGTTCTATTTGATGCACTTGGAAGGGTATCAGGTGAATTAATATCTAATATGCCTATGGGTACTAATATAGCTACCTTTGCTTTAAATGATTCACAAAGAACTAAGTTATTTGGTGAATCAGATCCAACACGATATGGTACTTCAAATATAGGTGTTCAGAATTTCGTGAAGCCAGTAGTAGATTTTGCAACTGGAAACAATGTCGATTACATGAACTTTATTGGTAATTTTGTGACACCTTATGGTGGTAAGCAATTAGAAAGAGCATATAAATATGCTGAAGATGCTGGTATTATTCCGAGAATAGATATTAATCGTAAAAATGGAATTACTATCATTAATAAAGCTGGTGCTTATAACGATAAAGGTCAATTGAAGTATGCGATCAGCAATGATCCATTAAATATAGCAAAAGGCTTAGCCTTTGGAACTTACGCCACTGATGAGGGAAAAGAATATATTGATAATGGTTATTCTGCTTTAACAGAAAAGAGAACTTCTGCATATGAATCTTTAATTGATGAAGGTGTAGATAACACTATAGCATATAAAGCTATTAGAAATGCAACATCTATTGATTCCTTGAAAGATGAAGATGGCGAAACAATAAAGAACAGCAGAGCTGCTGAAGTTAGAAAATATTTAGAAGATGCAGATCTGTATGATGATGTAATAAATGCAGGAGTATATGAAGAATTTAACTTAAATAAAACCATTATAGGAATGACTCAAAGTGAATTTGATGAATTCTATAAATCTTTACAAAAATAGAGCGATCACTTCGCTCTATTTTTTATTTGATGATATAATAATATATATGTATTAAATATATTGAATATTAGGTGATTATGAATGAAGCACCCCAGGAGGCTTTCTTCGTACTCACCAACATAAAGGACGAAAAATAAAGCTACCTACTTGGTAGCTTTTTTAATATCTATTCTTATCAGTTCTTTAATATAGCCTTGTTTATTACTAATGCTTTTCAAGTGATCTAATATATCGATGTCGGTATTATTGTTAAACTTTAGATAAATACCAGTAGTGTTTGCTTTATCGTATTTAGCGTTTGCTCTTCGCTGACTTTCTCTTGCCATTAATAACTCCTTTTTAAATATTTTTGCCAAAGTCTAATATTCGTTCACTTTTCTCTGGCTCACCATCATAACTAGTATAAGTTAACTTATGTCTAATTCTAACTTGATCATCTTTATCTTTACTGTTCCATTCATAAGTGAACATCTTATAGTCACCGCTATAAATTAATTCTTTAAAACTTTCGATACAATCTTTAACTTCATCATGACCAGTTGGGTAATACTCTTCAACTTCACCATCATAAGTAAATGCAGTAATAATAGCATTAAATCTAAATTTTTCTTTCTTAACATTCTCTTTCATATTAATTTTCCTCTCTCTATTGTGTGTTCAAATAATATCTAATTAATAACTAATCCTGAAAGATTCTAATCCTGATCCAAATACATCTCGATTACTTCTTCGATTTCCAATGGTTCCATCGTATCTATATAATAGTAGATTTTTCCAAAATTATCTAGATTTAATCTAGCCAATAAATTATCATATTCTGATTTATTAGCAAATAAGAATACGTTGGTAGTTAAACTAATATTATCCATAAATTTTTCACTCCTGATCTACTTAAAGAATGTATTAATAATCACTGTATTAGATGCGCTACTAGTTAAAAATAGCATTGTAGCATGTTCGTTTTCGTACATGTATATGTTGTAGTCATCTAATGAATCAATATATTCATTAATGCTATAGCATATGCGTTCATAACCGTTTCTATATGCTTTAAACTCATGTAAACTCTCTTCATGTAATTCGCTGCGTTTAATATCGATGTGTCTGCTTATTCTGTCATCAGTTATTTTATTAAAACCATCTTTACTCATATATATTGTTGTTCCTTTATTATCAATCATAATATCTAGTGCTTGCTTAGTAGTTATTTGTTTCATATTTTTTCCTCTTTCTTCTATCCTCACTATTCTTTCAGTGCTTGGAACCTTTGGAATTTATCCAGCTAGTTTATAGTAGTGTTCTAAGTGTTATCGCCTCACTTGTTTGCTATCTTTCACCATATCCGTATATTGTTTTAAAGTTTTCTAGTTGTCTGTATGTCCAACCTAATACGATCAATTCTTCTTCAATTTTTATAATTGCTTTAAAGAAACTCATTTCTCCTGTTATCTCAAATGCTTCATAACAATCGATTAATTGTTTGCTTTCATTTTTAATAAGTTCCTTTTTTTCTTCAACAGTTATATCGTTTAATAAGTCCTTAATACATAGTTTTTGTAAATTTGTCATCATTTTATTTACCTCTTTCTTTTTACACTAATATAGTACCATATAAGTATATACTTGTAAAGCTCATTTATTAGATTTTTTGTTTTTTATTCATAAAAAAGCTACCAAGTAGGTAGCTTTATTTTTTGAAAATAATTGAAATATTTTTTTCTTTGTCTACTATTATCGAATCGATCAGGTTGTTCCAGAAAGCCCATTTTTGCTGATTGTCAGCTTGATTATACCATTCTCGATTATATTTATTAAGTTGTTTTTTAAGCTTCTCTAAATCAATTTTAGGCTGATTAGAATTGTGTTTTTCTGCATTCACTAGCTCTTCATTTAATGAAGTGTAGTCTTTTAAATATTTTACTTTATCGATCAAACCTTCAATATAAAGATCTTGAAGTCTTGCTATTTTGTCCTTTATTTTGCTTTCGTCAATAGGTTTGAAGTTGTTCTGCTGTTCGATCTCTAATTGATATGACTTGAATAGATCAGTTAGATTGTTCAATAAATAGTTTTCGATATACCTTTCACTGATTTGGAAACGAACATCACAATAACTATGGTCAGGTTTATTTTGATCTTTTCTTGAGCATTTATAGAAATGATGTTCTTTCCTTTTGCTGTTTGGCTCGTCATTTCTTGTGCATCCAACCATAATATGACCACAATACGCACATCTAACTAGCCCCCTAAATATATAAGTGTATGTTAAGTCTTTTTTAATACGTCTTTCTTTTCTCATCTTGCAGGTTAGCAGCCACATATCTTCTGGAACAATTCTAGGAAAATAATCGACAATACCTTTATATCTTCCAGTATATCTTTCTTGTTTCAAATAGTGAGATATGTCGCAGGGTGTGAATTGAATTCCGTACTTTTTATATATTTCTTTACATATAGTCACACGATTACCCGTGTCTATATATAACCTGAACATATCATATATCATTGGCGCTTCTTCTGATAATATCCAGTGCTTATTTTCGTCTAGTTTAAATCCTCTGCCGGCATTACCATATAGAGCTTTCTTTTGTGTTAATTTATATGCGTTCGCTGCTTTTTCTCTTTCACTTACTTTCTTACGTTCTCGTTCAGCAAGACTAACTTTTAGATCAAATATAAATTTTCCATCAGCAGTCGATGTATCAATATCATCTTCATCTATTGCTTTGATCATTACGTTCTTCTGATTGAAGATCTGAACAAGATTATTGGCATCCAATACGTTTCTGGAGAAGCGATCCAATTGAGTGAATAGCAATATATCAAAGTTATCACTGTCATCTATTAATTTTAATAAAGCTTTTCTTTTCTTGATGGTTGCAGCTGAAATACCATTATCAACATATATATCATATATAGTATAGTTATTCTCATTCGCAAACTTCTTTAATCTTGCGATTTGCGCATCTATTGAATATTGTGGTTTATTCTTATCTTCTACAGAAATTCTAGCGTATAGTGCACATTTCATTTAAAAATCACCTTCTTTCGTGTTAAAATAAGCATAATAAAAAGAACTCGACAAAAACTTTTTATTACAAGCTGAGCGTACCAGGCTCAGTATTTTTTATTATCTGATTTAATGTATAATATTTGTATGGGCCCATTAGAAGGGTGAAGTATGGAAGCAAAAAGATTAATTCAATATATAATAAGCAATTTAAACAAGATTGAATATTATGATCTTAAGTTTATATATTACTACATAAAGAAATCAATCGATAGATCTAAATAGATTTATCTTTTTTTACAGCTGCAGCAAGGTCAAGTATATACTGCTTGGCCTTTTTTTTATTCTCATCATTCAAATGCATGTAATCAATGATGATCTTTTTAATAAGCTCATCCCCGTGAAAGTTGATCTGGTTAATTGCTTCAGCGAATTCCTGATCAGCATCTTTTTCCAGGAACATTTCACCATTGCCATACCTTAACCAATTCTCATTCACATTATATTCTTTGCAAATGGAAACAATTACTGAATCTAGAGGTACTCTTATACCGGTTTCATACCCAGTGACAGTTGATTGTTTTATGCCGATTCGAGCACCAAATTCAGCCTGATTTAAACTTAATGATTTTCTTAGCTTTTTAATTCTTTCAGCTATATTCATTTATTAGGTTCTCCTTTCCTTACGTTTATTATAATAGCAAAAAATAAAACGCATTGCAATAATAACATATTGACATCGAAGCTTCGAAGTGGTATTATAAAAACGCAAAGAGATAAGTAAAGGAGTTGAAACGATGAATATATCTTTAGTTAATGATGCCCAAAAACTAGTAGATGTAATTGATAGTTTAGACGACAAATATAAATGTACGATCAGCGGTTATATTGATGGTCTAAGAACGATCCAGGCTTTGAATATGAATAAGGAGAAAGAATATGACAAAATTTCAGACAAACATTGAAACTCAAGAAGATATCGATAAAGTAGTGTCTAATGTCTGCAAATTCTTAGAACGTATTCAAAGTACTGATCAAAAGAAAGTTAAGATAACTTTCAAAAAAATTGATAGTAATAAGTCCTAGTAGTTTAGGCTCTGGACTTTACTATAAAGTGATCCATGAACTTCTTATATTTTTTAACTAGAAAGGTGATTATGGTCTATCGGCTTTTCTAAATGGATCACTGATTGTATGCAGTGCAATATAAACAAAAAAATTGGAAATTCGATCAGATAAAATGCCATTTTAATTACACAATATTCCTACCCAATAGCTAAAAGTGAAACGATAACTACAATATATTGCACTGCATAGAGTCAAAAAAAGAATGTTTGATTTAATTCAGATTGATCAAAAAACATAAAGGAGATAAACCATGAAAAAAAGAAGAAAACTTAAAAAGGTTCCAAAGATCTTATTATCAGTAATTATGTTCGTATTAGCAATTTATCTTATGTTTATTGCTATAGCAGGCGGTATTTATTTAAGTGCTGTCCAGTGTGATAGAAAGTATAGCGTGGTGGATGTCTATGAGTAGATCAATAATGCAGAGTGAACGTTGCTGCTATTATGGCTGTTATGGTGATCTAGACAAGCATCATATATTTAATGGACCTTTAAGACAGAAAAGTGAACATTATGGTTTATGGATCTATGTTGAACATTACACACATTTGAATTTGCATCAAACACCAGAAGGACAGAATGAATTAAAAAGGTTGAAAGCAATAGCTCAAAGAGCTTTCGAGAAAAAATATAGTCATGATCTATTCATGAAAGAATTCCATAAAGACTATTCCATGTATTTAGATGATACAGATTTATATTTAGATCTAACTGATCTAGCATTTTAGAAAGGAGTAAATATGAAAGATATTGCAATCGTAAAAGCTGGTGAAGGTTTAAAGTTTATTGATTCAGATCCGTTGTGCATTTGCGCATTGGATGTTGGAAAGAAGGCAGTTATTGAATCGGATCCTGATGAGTTGATCGTCACTAAAATCATAGGAAAAGCTATTGTTGACGATGAATTTGACACAGCAGACTGGAAGATCAAGCAGGTATTGAGATGAAAAGGTTTGAAGTCAAAAAGAATCTGATCGATTATTCGATATGGGATAATCTTAAACAAAACTGGTATGCGGGTGACAGCAGGCACATGCATACCTCTTTTGATAGGCAAATACTTCAAGGAGAATGTGATCGTTTAAATGCTGCTTATGATCACAAGAGTAAAGAAACTCTTGCTTGGGAATATTGTAAAAGTTATTTGCGTGATGCTGAACCGGCAAAGTTGAAAATCATTGAAGATTGTTTAAAACGCCAGGATCCTAAAGATACTGTCATCAAGATAAAAGTATCTGCTGTTACTAAAAAGCGTGTACAGTGTAAATGCTGCCCTAATTGTGGCAATACTGTTAAAGAACATTCAAGATATTGTGATGAATGTGGACAGGCGGTGATCGTCAGATAATGGATAAGGATATGAAGAAAGAGATCTGCAAGATCGTTAATAATCTTGATGATATCAACGAGTCGATGCGAATACTTTGCATATTTACTAATTGCGAAATATGCAATAAAGCCTTTAATAAGTGCCCTAGAAAGATATTTAACGAATTTATGGGTAATTACATGGAGATGTTAAAAGATGACTAGAACGCTTCATAATTACGGTAATGGAAGGGTTGATGTTTTCCCTTTTAAAAAAAGTGATTTTGACATTATGCTGAGAATTTGTTTAGCAATTAGAGATCATTCTAATAAAGATAGTGAAAACTATTATAAATGGTATCGAAACTATATGATATTGATCATGGGAGTTAATACTGGATGTCGAATAGAAGTTTTGCTACAGCTGACTCCTAAGCATATTAAAGGTGGAATGTGTCGAATTACAGAATTTAAAACTGGTAAGATCATGAGATTTGAATTATCCAGTGAAGTCCAAAAAGCAATTGATGCATATATTAATGCTTTTGAAATAGGGGAAAATGAGTACCTTTTTCGCTCTTTTAGACACAAAACACGCCCATTGACAAGAGTTCGAGCATATAAAATTATTGTCAGTTTGGCGTCGCAGGCTGGTGTGAAATACGCTGTTGGCTGCCATAGCTTAAGAAAATCATTTGGAAGATGGATCTATGATGAAACTCACGATATTCATCTTGTTCAAAAAATGCTTGGCCACAGCCATCCGCTTATAACTCAGCAATATATTTGCCTGGAAGAGAATTTAGTTAATAAACAGCGCAGAAAAAATGCTTTTGGACTTGAAAAAGTGTGAAGTTAACAAAAAAGTACTTTGTTAATTTTAGAATTTGAAAACTTTTGATTATAGCTTTATTAAGCTAAAAAAAACTTGTGGATAAAGTTAACAGAATAAGGTGTTATGTTAATTTTACAAGTTTTATTAGTTGAGGAGCTTTATGATTGATAATTTTGATGAATATTGGGAGAAAAAAGTTGAAAAACCCGTAAACGTGATCGTTGATGGAATTACTTTTCCTGTATGGATAGAAAGGAATTTAAAGGTGTATGGCGACTGTTTGATTCCTAATGGTATTATTAATGCTTTCGGTATAGATCGTGTTGAAAAGGCTTTAAAAAAGCTTTGTAATAGGCATGTACTAGTTAACGTACATCGTGGTTACTCAAAAAAAGATACCAGCTACATTGCGGTCGTTATCACAAAAAAGATTAAAAATGGTAAGAAATAGTTTAAGTGATCTAAATAATCATCTCTTTGAAACACTAGAGAGATTGAACGATGAAGATCTAACTGATGAACAGCTGAATAAAGAAATAGATCGAGCACAGAGTATTTGCTCTGTATCTAGAATGATTATAGAAAATGCTAACACTGTAATAAGTGCTCAAAGACTGATTAATGAATATGGTGATAATACTCACTCAGTGACTCCTTTAATAAGTTTTATGAACGGAAAAAATGAGTAGAAGCATATTTACTGAAGAGCAGAGACAGTGGTTCCTGGCAAATCAGGAATATAAACAAGCTATACAAGTAGCGGACGAAATGAACCAGATATTTGGACTTAGTTTAAGCGCTAAACAAATAAGAGAATATAGAAAGTCACATCGAATAAAAAGCAACTTTAATTCAAGTTTGCTAAAAACAATTGATAATAAATGGAATAAAAAAACACTTGAGCAAATGCGAAATACTATGTTCAAAGTGAATAGGTCGCCACATAATACAAGCGCTGTCGGTACTGTAAAAAAAATAAGAACAGGCACGTATTATTATTGGATGGTAAAAGTGGATGATAAACCTTATGCTGCAAAAAATGAAAATTGGATCCAACTTCATAGGGTATTATATCAGATCTATCATTCATGTAAATTAAACGAAGAAGATGTGATCTTATTTGCTGATGGAAATAGGGATAACATGTCCGAAAGCAATTTGGTGAAGATTTCAAAAGCCACAAGATTGAGAATGAATAATCTAAACAGGATCACTGACAACTCAGATGTTACAAAAAGTTATGTAAATTTAACTAATCTTGAGTTAGCCATATCCGAAAAGAAGAGGAAAAACAAATGAAACAAGAAAGTTTTGTATTTTACAGAAGTTTCTATGAGGCTGTTAAAGAATTCGATAAAGATATTATTGCAGATCTAATGATAGGAGTATGTTCCTACGCTCTAGACGATGAAATGATTGAATTCGATAATAATATAGCTAAAAGTTTATTCGTGCTTATAAAGCCTCAAATTGATGCTAATAAGGTTAAGCGATTGAATGGAAGTAGTGGCGGAAGACCACGAAAAAATGAATCGATACCTGAAGAAAAAGAAACAAAAAAACCACCGGTTTTTAAAAATGATAAAAATAAAAAACCACCGGTTATTAATTCGCACGATGAAATAAAACCACCGGTTTTTAAAAATGCGTCAGAAAAAAAACCTAATGTAAATGTAAATGTAAATGTAAATGATAATGTTATTAAAGAAAAAATTAATAAAAAAGAAAAATCGGACGTAACTGATACCTTTGATAGTGTGATCAATGGCTTTACAAGTGAGCCAGCGCTTAAGCAAAGGCTATTTGAGTATGTTAGTATGCGTCAAAAAATCAAAAAGGGATATACAGCTAATGCTCTAAGATTGAATTTGAATAACTTGAAGAAATATGGTGGATCAGATCTAAACAAAATGATTAGCATAGTAGAGCAGTCTATTGGTAGAAGCTATATGGACTTCTATCCGTTGAATGGTTCAAACTATTCAAATGATCAGAAAGCTAGTGTAATCCCTAAGTATAACGTTGTTGAGAAAGAAGATCTAAGTAAGATCTCAGCAATGGAAAAAGCTAAAAGAAATGAATTGATTAAGAAAGTGACGGAAGAATTGAATGAATAAAGAGAATGTTGTTAATTTAGTGAAAATGCTTGATATGCAAAGAAAGCTAGATGAACGTATTTATCAGCAACATGGATGTGACTATGACGATACCAGATGCCATTTAGCTATGCTTGATGAAATAGGTGAGCTGAATCATGAAATAAAACGTGATTGGTGCTGGTGGAAAAAAACCCTAAAAATTAAGAACTATGAGAAAACGCTTGATGAGCTTGTCGATGTTTGGCACTTTGCTTTATCGATAACTTATCACTATCTTGATGATGCAGGGATTGATCAGGAAAGGCATATTATCGATACGCTAGAAATTGTGAAAGATATCGAGCCAGGAATTGAAAGCTATTGGCAGTGCGTACAGGATATAGTATGTAGCTTTAATGAGTATCTGATCTGTGAGTTGATCGAGTTAACTTATTCTTTGAAATTTAATTTGGCCGATGTATATGGCATGTATATGCTTAAAAATGCAGAGAACTTTAGACGCCAGGAACGAGGATATTAGAAAGAGGTAAAATGATGGATAATTTAGCATTGAATTTAGTAAAAGATTATATCAAGGAACATTTAGATCTAAGTGATTTAGACACAAAAGAATTTGAAGTATATACTGTTTGGAAGTGCAAAACTCTTCAAAATTGGAAGTATATGATTAGCAGTACTCTACCTGATGGTATGTATTATGAAGTTACTTACAATGGTGATAAAGACGAGATGTATTTGGATGCTTATAAGAAGTTTGAAAATAGATGCATTGGAGTATCAGAACTATTATTAACAGATGGTAAAAAATAGTTTATAGGATTATGAGGGTTAATTATGAATTATATGAAACAGGTTGCCGATATGCTTGGTGTAGAGTTAGAGCAAGAATTTAAATTAAAAGGTATTAGTAAAGTATTTAAAATAACTAAAGACGGAATGTATATGAAAACTGCATTAACTGATGATTGGTTACTTGTAAATTATGCGATTGGTTCTATTTTAATTGGAGATCATGAAGTCAAAAAAACCATCTTAGATCAAGCTGAAAAAGAATATTTAAGTGCAGTTATTAATCCATTTAGGGATAGAGTGATTAGCATTGGTAAATGTAATTGTTATGAATATGAATATATAGTTATTAAGTATTTAGATATTGAAAAAAATGAAGGTTTTATATATTTCCCATGTTTCAAAAAAGGTACCATGTACAAAGGCATGGAAGCAGGTAAAGAATATAGCTTGGGAGATTTGAGACTGTGAGTATGAATTACATGGAACAAGTAGCCCAAATGTTGGGCGTGGAATTGGAAGAAGAATTTAATGTTTACAAAAGCAAGATAGTAAATAAATTTACTGAAGATGGAATAGTATCTTTTAGTAAAGATAATCAAAACTGGATAAGAAATTATTATTTATTAGAAAATCTTTTAATTGGATATACTGAAATAATTAAAAAACCTATCCTAGATGATATTGAAAGAAGATATCTAAGCAATATTATTAAACCTTTTAGGGATAGGGTGGTAAGCATTATTAAATATGATGATTATGATAGATGTGAGTATATTGTAATTAAATATCGTAATATTAATGGATATACAGGGAGGATGTATTTTCCAGCTTTTGAAAAAGACACCATGTATAAAGGTATGAAAGCAAATAAAAAATATACCTTGGAAGAATTGGGATTGTAAATTATGAAAGATAATATAGATAATGCTTTAGATCTTTTAGACAAACTGACCGTAAGATTATTCTATTTTGCATTTTTAATGGTTGTTATTAGTGTAATTAGCTCGCTCTTTATGATTATGTTCAATGAAGATATCGCTATAAAAGTTTTATTCATTAATATGTCGATTGGTATTATACCGCTTATGATTATTCTTTTGCTTTCCATTATATTATGGTTAATAGAAGTCATAATTTATGGCAAAGATTAAAATTGGGGATTGTAGTATGATAGATAGCTTTGATAAATTAGTAAATATTTGTATCAATAATGATCTAGGAGAACAGACTGTAGATTATTTTATTGATATAAAAAAAGCGTTAGAAGAAAAAGGAAAACTAGAACAAGCCCTAGACAAAGCTTGTTGTGTTATTGCAGGTTTAAATGATTGTACTAATTACCGTTCAGTTGACTATCCTACATGTCCTTTCAAATATGAGTGTTGGAAATTCGATGGCTGTATTGGCGATAAAGAAAAATGGAAAAAATATTTTATGGGGTTGTAAGTATGAATAAATATATTGATGCAATTGAAAGAACTAAAGTTAATTGCCCTGAACTAAATGGAGAATTAGATGAACTTTATGAAATGGTTGAAAAAAACAATCCAAAAGAAGTAATCGAATTGAAAGATTATTATAAGTGTCCTACATGCGAACACTTGCTTTCTATGAAGTATGACGGTATGTGTATTAGTTGTCTTTATGAACGTCATTATTGTCCTACTTGTGGCCAACATTTAGACTGGTGTGTATTAGATAAGTATGTATAAGAAATTAGATAATATTGAAGAGATCAAGAAAGTCAAATATGAGTTAGATAAGTATAATTATCACCTTATTGAGATTGAGAAGATCAATGATAAATTAAAACTTATAGATCATAAATTACTGGGATTACCTAAAGGCATTAAAAGTGATCCAGGTGGCAGATGTAATACTAATGATGTGAAAATAGCATTAACACGAAAAAAGGATATTCTTATAAAAGAAAGAGATATGCATTATATTCATATTCAATTGTGTGATTCAATAATAGATAGCTGCAATAAACAAATGAAAGCAATTATAATTGATAAATTCAAAAATGATATGAATTATGCTAGCCTTATGATCAAATATAACATGAGTTATAACGCTCTTAGCCATCGAATCGATAAGGAGATACATAGAGTCATGTCACTGAAAAAAGAAGCTCTAAAACAAAAAGGGGTTGACAAGTGGCTAAAATTTGACTAATATGTGGTAAAGTGAAATTACTATATAAAAAAGGCGTACAGGTTAAGCTGTTGCCTTTTTTGCGTGAAAGGAGAAATTATGAAGTGTAAAAAATGTCATAGAACAATGGATCGAAAAAACATTGGAAATGTATTTTATTATGAATGTCCTTTTTGCGGTAACACGATGAATAAACCACCTGAACCAAAAGAGGCTGATGTAGATGATAGTACTAATAAACAATAGATACTATAATCTAGATCAGATGGTTTATCTCAATAAAGAGGGAATTATTAAATTTACTGATGGATCTGTAGAGATTATTGATCAAGATCTTACTTTCGCACTTATTGACTATATCAACACTAGCGATCGTATTCTTATGATAGAGAATAGATTAGATAAAGAAAAAGAAAGTAAGAGGGTTAAGAAAAATGCGAAAGCTGCAAAAAACGATTAGTGTAGATACTTTTAGTGATAAAGCTGATAAGTATTTTGCTAATACAGATCCAGACGAATATACCTTGACTGGTCTATTATTGGAGTTAGGTATATCAAAAAAAACCTTTTATAAATATCGTGATGATGACAACTATACTGATCTTGTAGAGAAGTGTCAGCTTATGATTGAAAATAAGTATGAGAAAGCTTTAATGATAAAGAATTGCTGTACTGGTGCATTATTTGCACTTAAGAATTTCGGCTGGACTGATAGACAAGAAACTGTACTTTCTGGCGGAAACAATGCTATTGAGGTCAAGCAAGATGTTGATGTTGATCAAGTAAGTGTTCATGTTGTTAGTGTAGAGTCATTTTTTTCCGATAAAGAATTGGTAGCATGATTACTCTCAAGCAGTATATTGAGAATTATTTAAAGATAAAAAATAAAAAGAATGAAATAGTTAACCTTAAATTGAATAGTGTTCAACAAAGAATGTATGACAAATTTGCTGAATGCTATAACAACGATAAACCATTTATTGCGATCGTATTGAAAGCAAGACAAATGGGTATATCGACGTTTACTGAGGCGTTGATGTTTGCTTTGACATGTACTCATCATAATGCTACAAGTATGATTGTAGCTCATGATTCCGAGTCTACCAGGGCGATTTATAATATGTCACTTTTGATGTATGAAAATCTACCGAAAGAGATTAAACCAATGATTAAGTATTCAAATGCAAAGGAACTTGTATTTAAAAATCCTAGTCGTGATGAAACTGAAATTTCAGCTAATCCTGGTTTAAACAGCGCCATCAGGGTACAAACAGCAGGCAAAGATAGTATTGGTCGTGGTCAAACAATTAATTATATGCATTTATCAGAAGTTGCTTTCTGGGATAATGCAGAGGAATTGATTACTGGCTTATTACCTTCAATGCCGGCAGATGGAAAACAGTTTTTAGTAATTGAATCAACAGCAAACGGATATAACTATTTTCAATCTATTTGGGATAAAGCTGTTAAGGGCGAAAATAACTATATTCCTTTTTTCTTTGCTTGGTTCGAGATGAAAGAATATAGGTTACCATATAGCGGTTTCACTTTAAACGATGAAGAGAAAAGATTAAAAGATTTATATGACTTAGATTTAGATCAGCTTGAATGGCGTAGATGGGCGATCCACAACATATGTAACGATAATATAGATAAGTTTAAACAAGAATTCCCTGCTTGTCCTGAAGAAGCTTTCTTGTTAAGCGGTAGACCGGTATTTAATACAGAAAAGATCTTGAAACGAATTGCTTCCTGCCCTGATCCATTAACAATAGGACAGTTTATTAATGGAAAATTTGTCAATGATGTTAATGGTCCTGTAAAGATCTTTGAAAATCCATTAGTAGGTCATAAATACGTAATTGGTGGAGATACAGCTGGGGAAGGATCAGATTACTTTACTGCTTATATTATCGATAACAAAAATGGCAAACAAGTTGCAAGTTATCGCTATCAGGTTGATGAACCTATGTATGTAAAGAATATTTATGATATCGGAAAGTATTATAACTGGGCTTTTTTAGGAATTGAAAGTAATTTCAGCAGTTATCCTAATATAAAGCTTCAGGAAATGAATTATCCTAATCTTTATGTTAGAGAAACATTAGATTCATATACTGGTAAGTTTATTAAAAAGTTTGGTTTCAATACTAATTCAGCTACTAGACCAATAGTAGTAAGTACTCTTGTTGATATAGTCAATAACAATATAGATCTTATTTGCGATAAAGATCTGTTGAAAGAAATGCTTAGCTTTGTTAGGAATGATGTAGGTAGAGCCGAAGCTGCACAGGGTCAGCACGATGACCAGGTTATGGCTTGCGGCATTTGCTATGTCGTTAGAGATCAGGCACCGACTGATCCTATTATTTTTGATGATATTGAAGATGATGACGATTTCAATGTCTATAATATTTATGGAGATTAAATATGAATTTATGTATTGTGTTAATGTTTGGCGCTTTGATATTTATTTCTTTGTTTGAGTTATCTATCCTTTTGAAAATTGAAAAGAAGATCGGTATTGATTTAAAAAAAGAAAGTAAAGATCTAAACAAACAGTTTATGAACCTGATGAACTATTCAGGTGAAGAGGTGACTGATGAAGATTAAAAAACAACCTGATGATATTTTTAAAGAATATGAAAAGGCGGTACGCTACAATGAAAATATTGATCTTTATGATACTGTTGAAAAAAATCAACGATTTTATAAAGGAGATCAATGGAGTGGAGTTAATGCTCCAGATATGCCAAAGCCTGTATTTAATGTGATTAAGCGTGTAATATCGTACTTTACAGCTATGATCGTATCTGACGATATAGGAGTTAATCTAAGTCCTTTTGAAGAAACTCAAGAAAATACTAGCGTGGCTAAGATATTATCAAGAGAAATTGATAATGTTATCGAACATGCTAAAGTGAAAGAAAAAACAAGAAAGTTAATAAAGAATTGTGCAGTTGATGGTGATGCTGCTTTTTATTTTAACTTTAATCCAAACTATGATACAGGTGAAGAATACAAAGGTATTATAGAGTGTGAATTAATAGATAATACAAATATTTTATTTGGTAATCCATTTGATCATGATATTCAGAAGCAACCTTATGTAATCGTAATGCAGAGACTATATACTGATCAAGTTAAGGAAATGGCTAAAGCGGAAGGCTTAGATGATGAATTTATTGATCTGATCGTAGCAGATAGAGATGATACTGAAAGAGATTCTGATGTATTGAGTAATGATGAAAACCTAACAACTGTATTGACTAAGTTTTGGAAAGAAAAAAGAACTGTTGAAGAAGTTAATGAATTGAATATTGTAACTTCAAAGGAAATTGAGACTGTTCACTTTATCAGGTGTACTTCACAGGTGATCATAAAAGAAGATACAGATACTGGATATAGTTTATATCCGATTGCATATATGTCTTGGGAAGACAATAAAAAGAGCTATCATGGCCAAAGCCCTATTACTGGACTTATACCTAATCAGATCTTTATTAATAAGATATTTGCAATGTGTATGATATATGTAACTGATATGGGCTTTCCAAAAGTAGTATATGATACTAATAAATTAACTAAACTGACAAATAAGATTGCTGGTTTAGGTGTTCAGAATTTAGATACTATTGGGAAATTAATGGATGCTTTTAAAGCACCTGATTTTTCTAACCAGGTAATAAATTTATTGGATTATACAATTACATATACAAAGGAATTTATGGGAGCCAATGATGCTGCTTTAGGCAATATGAAGCCTGATAATACCAGTGCTATTATAGCATTACAAGAAGCTACAGCTGTTCCTTTACAGCTACAAAAGCTAGGATTCTATGAATTCATGGAAGATTCGATTAGGATCATAATTGATATGATGTCAATTGATTATGGTACAAGGAAATGTAAGATCAACAATAAAGAAGCTCAGGAACTTGGAGCTTTTGAAGTGATCAATGGCCAACAAGTCTTGATGCCTTATTTAGATGTTGATTTTAATTTGCTAAACAAATTTAATAATCAATTAACCGTTACTATTGGAGAGTCTACTTACTGGTCTGAAATGCTAGAAACTCAGACTATGGATAATTTATTTAGAAACGGTATTATTACTGATACAGTTGACTATTTGGAATCCATCCCTGATAAATACTTAACTAATAAACAAAAGTTAATTGATTCTATCAAGGAGAAAGCTGAAAAAGAAGACAAGTTTAATATGCTTGTCAGTCAGTTAAGCAATTACTTGCCAGAAGAACAAATGCAAGCAATTTTAAGTAACTTTCAATAGGATGCTTACGCATCCTTTAAAATAGCATAAACCAATGCTAGAAGCGGTATACCAACGCTTAGAAAGGAATATGATGGACGAATTAAACCAAATGAATCCAGATACTACATCTGATGACTTTTCGATTGATGAAGTAAATGAACAAACCAGTGAAGATACTGAAGAAATTGATAGTGATCAAAACGAAGACTTAGAAGTTACTGATATAAATGATCAGGAAGCATCTGAACAAACCAGTGAAGATGACTTTCTTACAATTACTTATAACGGTAATCAAGAAAAGTTAACAAGAGAAAGAGCTGTTGAATTAAGCCAAAAAGGCATGAATTACGATCGTTTGCTTGATCGTTACAACCAATTACAACAGCAAACTAACTCGAATGCATATAAGACGATTCAAGATTTAGCAAATAAAGCTGGTGTGAGTATAGATGAATATGCATCTAGATTAAATGATTTTGCAAAACGATCAGAAATTGGACAGATCGTACAACAATTAAAGCAGAAGTATAGCGATGTAGATCCTAATTTGTTGACAGATTATGCAAATCAAATTTATGAACAGAATAATCAGAAGCGTATTGAACAGCAACGCCAGGAACAAGCTTATATCGAAAATGTTCGTAAAGAGGCTATGCTAAAGGATATCGAATTTATGCAAAGAGAATTCCCTAAACAGGATCTTCAGCATCTACCTGAAGAAGTTATCAATATGATGCAATATGATCGTATGGGCCTTAGAGAAGCATATTTAACTTATCAAAATAAAAAGTTAACAAGTATGCTAAATAGTCGGGCAAAAAATGCTGATAACAAGAAAAAGAGTGTTGGATCTATCGGAAAAGATTCAGGAAAGACTGTTGCTGATCCATTTATGGCTGGATTCTTAGAATAAATTATTGAAGGAGAATACAAAAATGGCTGTAAATTTAGCGACAAAATATGAAGGTATGTTAGAACAACCTTTCACACATGAAAGTTTAATTAAAAATAGATGTACTACTAAATATAAATTCACTGGTGCAAAGACAATTGTATTATTAACTGCAGTTACTCAGGCTTTAGGTGATTATACTAGAAGCGGTTCAAATCGTTTTGGAAATCCTACTGAAGTTCAGGATACTAAACAAGAGTTAACATTATCTCAAGATAAGGCATTTAGTTTAACTGTTGACAAAGGCAATCTAAATGATCAGGCTTTCGCAAAAGAAACTGGTAAAGTTGTTAAGGCTCAAATGTCTGAACAAAATGTTCCATTCTGGGATAAATATTCTTTAGGTGTTTGGGCTGCTGGAGCTCCAGCTGAAAGTGTTAAAGCTAGTTTGGACAAAGATACTGTATATAGTGAGATCGTTGCTGCTAGAAAAGCTTTCGTTAACAATAAGATCAAAGTGACTGAAAAAGATTGTACATGCTATATCAGTGCTTCAAATTATGCTTTATTATTAGATAACCCTAAATTCGTAAGTGCTGATAAATTAAATGAAAAATTATTAACAGCTGGTGTAGTTGGTGCTTGCTCAGGTTTCTTGATCGTTGAAGTTCCTGATGATATGATGCCAGCAAATACGCACATGTTATTTACACATAGAGAAGCTGCTGCTTATGTACGTAAATTATCTTCTTTATACATTAGAAATGATGCTCCAGGTATCGATGGTGCATTGATTGAAGGTAGAGAGTATGGAGATGCATTCGTTATTGAAGCTAAAAAAGGCGGTATCTTCAAGACTACAACTCAAGCTACTTTATAGTAAATTACGTTTTGGAAAACCAACAAGGCCTAGTTTCATCGCTAGGCCTTTTTCTATATAAAGAAAGGAGACTATATGACAGTTAAAGAATTGTATAGCCTTGCTAAATCCTTGATGTTTGAGAAAGCTAATTCTAAGGACTATGACAGTTATTATATTTCGCATATAAATGTATTACTGATGGAAAACTTTAAGCTTAATAACAATATGAGAATCGCTGTTGGTAAAGAAATACTAGATACTGTACCTTATGTAAGTAATGATGAAGATCTAATTCCTTATGAAGAGTGTATGAATCGTAATATATTACCTTATGGTTTAGCTGCTAGATTCTTTATTGATGATGATCTTAGCAAATTTGACATCATGAATACTATGTATGAGAATGCTCGAACAGTTAATAGTGCTGTTATTCCAATTGATATTGAAGATGTTTATAGGAGTGAGGAAGAATGCTAAACCAAAAAAGTCATAGCGCTCCTAGCTATAAAATGCTTTCAATAAGTAGTCCAGGAAGTGGTGGATTGAACATTCAAGATCTAGATTATCAATTAAAGGATAATCAATCACCTCATATGCTTAATATGATGATGAAAAATGGATCGTTCGGTAAAAGATTTGGTCAAAAAACATTTAAGACATTTGATAATATGATAATTAATATCGGTAAGTTCATGAATAAACTTATATTACATGTAGGTGATGAGCTTATAGAGTATGATCCTGCTAATGATAGTTCAGTTACTATCGGAACAGTTGGAAGTTTAAAGGGTATATTTATTAATTTTAACAGAATACTTTATTACATGAACGATAAATATTATCAATATGATGGTACTGACTTTAAAGAAGTAGAATGTTATGCACCTGATATTTGCATTAATAGAAAACCGGATGGAAGTTATTCAGATCTGATCGAAGATTATAATCGTTTAGGTACTGCTTTTAAGAATACGTTTCATGGTGATGGAAGCAGTACTGTTTACGTACTAACTGATAAGAATTTAGATGAAAAGAAACCAATTGTAGAAGTTGATGGCGTAGAGTTATCGAGTGGATTCAGCGTTGATTATGTGAATGGTAAAGTCACATTTAACAGTGCACCATCTAAAGGTACTAATAACGTAGTGATCACTGCTTATAAGACTGAACAGGAATATATAGATTCAATTATGAACAGTAAATATTGGGCTGCTTATGGTGGTCAGAATAACTCTAGACTGTTCTTAGCTGGTGCAGGCAAAGCTATTTACTATTATAGTGATGTATTTGATGCTACTTATTTTCCTGAAATGAATTACGCTACTTTGGGAAATGGTGAAGAAGATATTACTGGATTTGGTAATCAGTATGATGTACTTGTTGTATTTAAGCCGAGTGAGATCTATGCTGTTGCTTATTACTTTCAAGCTGATGCTGATGGAATCCAGCAAGCTTATTTTTCGAGTGGAATTATAAGTAGTTCTATTGGGTGTGATGTTCCAGAATCTATATCATTTGTTGATAATAAATTGATATGGGCATCTACTCAGCAGGGAGTTTGTTTATTGGTACAAACTGTCATTAAAGACGAACGTAACGTCCAAGTGATATCAAGAAATATTAATGGTGGATCTCGAAGAAGCGGATTATTGCAAGAAAAAGATCTAGGTAAAGCTATTGCTATCAATTATGATGGCAAATATTGTTTATGTATAAATGGTAATGCATACTTATGGGATTATCAATTGAGCCCTTACACGACTGATACTAAAACTCCTGATCTAAATGCAAGGAATCTTAGTTGGTTCTTATGGAATAATATCTATTTGAATGGATATATGATACTTGATAGACAACTGTATTATTGCCATGGTCAAGATCTTAATATATTTACTGATGATTATGACGATTTTGGCCAAAGTATTAACGCTTATTATCAAACTCCTTTGTTTGATTTTGATAATCCAGATATGCTAAAAACTATCAAACGTATGTATATCACAGTTAGAGGTGATACACCATCTCGAACAAAGATGAAATATATAACTGAAGAGAATCCAAATGGTGAAGAAGAATTGGAAGATATTCAAATATTTACTAAACTTTGGAATGAATTTAGCTGGCATACTTTCGGATGGCAGTTAGTTACTTACGCTAAAACGTTCTCAAGAAAATGTTCAATAAAAAAAGTACAATTGTTTGGAATACTATTTTCTAACAATGAAGTTGATAAAAATATGAGCTTTAGCAATTTAGAATTAATGTATTTACTAGCTAAAGTAGTTAAATAGAAAGGAGATCATTATGCCAGGATGCAAAAAAGGTGGTAAAAAGACTACAAAGAAAGGTTGTTAATCTATGAAAGGAGTAAGTTATGAATAAGATTGAAAAATTTAATTTCAATCCGCCTGCTGGTATTGAAGATAGTGTTAGCTTTCCTGATCCATCTAGTGAAAGTGAAACAAGGGAACAGCTGAATAGATTACACAAACAAACTCAAGTGTATGTTAATAATTTAGTCAGTATTATTCAAGGTACTAGCGGTGCTTATAATATTGGTAATGAGGAATTAAGTGAACTTACTGTCGATGGTATTGTTGCAAAAAATGTACAAGAGCAGATTAGAGCTTTAAATGAATTAAAATTATTTGCTACTAATTTTAGATATGCAAGAATATCTGATGATGGAGCTATAGAATATTCAAATAATGGTACTGAATGGTTTACGACTGCATCTAGTGGTCATTTGATATATAACGAAAATGGTGATCAATTGCCACAACGTACTAAACTTAAGTTTGCTAATAGTATAGTAACGGATGAGAATGGTGTAACTGTCGTTCATGGTATACAAGGTCCACAGGGTGAAAAAGGTGATCAAGGAATTCAAGGTATAAAAGGTGATACTGGCCCTCAAGGCGCTCCAGGAAATACTGGTCCTCAAGGTATTCAAGGAATTAAAGGTGATACTGGTGAAACAGGACCACAAGGCCCACAAGGAGAAACAGGTCCACAAGGCCCTCAAGGAATTCAAGGAATTCAAGGAATTCAAGGAGAAACAGGTCCACAAGGTGCTAAAGGTGAAAAAGGAATGCAAGGAATACAAGGTATTCAAGGCATCCAAGGCCCACAAGGAGAAACAGGTCCACAAGGCCCTCAAGGAATTCAAGGTATCCAAGGTCCTAAAGGAGAAAAAGGCTTAAAAGGTGATAAAGGAGATAATGGCGAAGATGGTGTTGATGGTCGTGACTTTGTAGTAAGTGGTAGATTTGATACTATTTATTTATTACAACAAGCTTATCCTAGTGGCCCTACCGAAATATCACCAGGCGCAAATGCATATTTCGTTGGTCCTGAAAATAAAGCAGACAATCCAGTGTATGTTTGGGATATTAATGCTTTAGAGTGGATTTATGTAGGCCCTATATCTGGTCCTAAAGGAGATAAAGGAGAAACAGGTCCACAAGGACCTCAAGGCGAAGTTGGCCCACAAGGACCTCAAGGTGAAGTTGGCCCGCAAGGACCTCAAGGAATCCAGGGTATCCAAGGTGAGCAAGGACCACAAGGCGAAACAGGCCCTCAAGGTGAAGCTGGCCCGCAAGGACCTCAAGGAATTCAAGGTATACAAGGTGAGCAAGGACCTCAAGGTGAACAAGGTCCTCGAGGACTAAAGGGTGAAACAGGATCACAAGGACCTCAAGGCGAAAGAGGGCCTCAAGGTCCACAAGGCCTGCAAGGCCCTCAAGGAGAAACCGGAGCCCAAGGACCAAAAGGGGATAAAGGTGATACAGGGGCACGAGGACCACAAGGACCATCTGGTCAAGGCGTTCCCGCAGGCGGATCTATTGGACAGATTTTGAAGAAAAATAGTGTAACAGATTATGATACTAAATGGGCAGATGAAGCAGTTCCTACTTGGGGTAATATTAAAGGTGATCTTGCTAATCAATCTGATCTAAATAATAGATTTAATAACGTTGAAAGCAAAGCAAATAATAACGCTGCTAATATTGCGTTAAAACAAAATAAAATCAAAAAAACTGGCTCATTTAGTATAGCAACGAGTTCTGTAGTATCTAATACGGATAGTTATAGTAGTGTATATCCATATAAATATGACTATACTATTTCTGGAATGACTGCGACAATGGAAGCTAGAGTAGTTAATAATCCTAGCTGTGATGATGCATTTATGGATAGCTATGTTAGATGTGATACACAATCTAATAATTTAAGATTGTATTTTAGTAAAGTTCCAAGTGCTTCATTAAGTATTATGTATGTTGCGTATAATGAGGTAAATTAATATGTTAAGCAATATTATTAAAAATGGAAGTTCTAGAAAATATATTTTTAAAGATGGTAAATTTAGTGTAGAGCCAACTACAAATAATTTTACTAATAAAAGTACATATACTTCCGATGGATATCTACAAACAAATGATGCTTTTAGTGGTACATTGCTACAAATAGATAATTTACCATCAAATGTTTATTTGTATGTAGAAATGAAAGGATTAAAAAATTGTTATGATAATGGATCTTATACTCCTAGATTTTATGGCGGTATAAGCGATTATTGGCTACCAAGTGCGGAGATTGGTGATGGAAACGGTATGCTTAGAAAAGAAGTTAAATTTGTGTTTGGTTTTCCCATTGATGGATATTTTAAAATTGTAAAAAATATTGCTAATAATTTAAGCAGATATAATATTTATAGAATTTGGATTGAAGAAGTGGGGGGGGGTAATTAGACAACTAATTACTTACCTTGCTAACATCGGAAAAGAGGTGTTAGCATAATGTTACAAAGTATGATCTCAAGAAAAGGAAAGTTATCTGTTTTCTTGAAAGGAAATAATGCTCAATATAACTATGGTTCATTTTCATTTACTTTACCTAAATCTTATAAAGAATGCATTATTGTATGTTCAAATAGCACTAATGGAAATGGAACTAGTCCTGCAAATGCAAGTGTTACTAATGGAACTTTAACTGTATTAGGTACATATAGCGGTGGCACTACTTATGGTTTACATACTTGCGTAAGAGTATATAAAGGAAATAATATAAGCGGAACTTTGAAAGTTCAAGGTGCTTATAGTGATTGTGTTACGATAGTAGATATTGAATGATATGATTATAAATTTAGAATAGTAAGTTACTTAGCTATTTGTAATTTGACGTATTAAACTGAAAGGAATATATATATGATTAAGTACATTATCGGGGGGGGGCAACTAAAACATAGTACCCTTAAGGGTGTTTTAGTATGCTAAGTCCTATTGTGAAATCTAATAAAAAGAAGAAAAATTATCTGTTTAAAAATGGTGTATTTGCTGATGGATTAACTCCAAGCGGTCATTTATCTATTAGTGGTGGAAATATAGTTATAGAACGATATTTTCATTTAAATTATAGTAGCAATAAAGATGAAATGATTTATGTTAAATGGTATGTTTCTAATAGTACTACAGGATGTATTCCATTTGTTTTAAATTTTGATGGAGCGAATACTAATGGATTTCAAACCAATTTAACTGGCGGAAAAGAATATATTAATGCTGTTAAAGCTGGAAGTGCATTAAGTGTTATGTATGGTTATAGAAATGCAGATAATTTTTATAAAATAAAAGAAATATGGACTGAGGAATTAGAATCTTAAAATGAATGGAGATAATTATGATTAATAAGAAAAAACGCATCGGGGGGGCAAGTAGGCATATTTACCCTTAATGGTATTTGCCTATGCTAAGTCCAATTATGACTAAAACAAAAAAATTAAAAATTGTGAAATTGGGTAGTAATTCAGTTGACTATGTTGGAGATTGGACTTATACAGAATTAACAATTAATAAAACTGTAACGATAAATATTGCTGATTATATTAGCAATTATAATAGTTTAGGTTTAACCAATGATAACTTTATAATTGGTTTAAATTCTATATATTCATCATATGGAGATTCGGTTGCAAAAGTAAATTCCGTTACACATTCATATAGTAACGGGATATTAACGATTAATATCAATTACTCATATTTATATGGTGGTAAATATACATTTAATTTTAGTGCGTATTGTGCTTATGTGGAAAAATTGATGATAAGTTGAAAATAAAAATATGATAAAAAGAAAATTTGGAATGAAGACTTTGAATATAACACAAGGTCGATTTAATAAATTTAGCCATGCTAATTTAAATGCTTATGATCTAGCTGGTGAAGATACCGGCATAGATAGATGGATAACTTATAATGAGTTGGAAGTTATAGGAATATTTCCTTACAGCAATACAGGTTTTGCTAATACTGTATTGTTTTATGATAGTGAAAATGATGTTACTTTGGCCATGAGTCATTGTAACTTCATTCCATCTATTTGTTCACTTGGAAAAGTGATACCAGTTGGAAGAACGATCTATTATGAAGGAACAGCTGGTAAAGCAACCGGAAATCATATTCATTTAGAATTAGGACGTGGAAGACAAACAAGTAAAGTAAAAATCAATTCCAGTGAATGGGGATTGAAAAATTGGATTAACATTGAGGATTATTTTTATTTAGATGATGATATCACTATTAAGAATAGTCCTTATTTATTTAGCAAAGGTGGTGATCAAATGATTGAATTGAATGAAGGCATTAATAATATAACTTATAAAAATCATAAGTATATTATTGTAAAGCAACCATCAAATAGTAATGTAGGTATATGGTCGTTGAAGCATCCTAGCCTATATCCATTAACTGCTTATACAAATGAAGGTAAGTCGGCTTTGTATGCAAAAAACCTAAGCTTTTTTGAAATGTCTAGTGGATATGTTTTGGGAAGTGAAATAAGTGATATTTATGATGAAGCTGTTCCTACTGATCAAGGATATATTGATGTTGTTAAATTGAAAGATGGAACTTGGAAATATGGCAATTTTGGACCTTACGTTTATAGGAAAGAAGATGTAGATCTTAGATACTCAACAGGTATGGTATTAGTATCTGGCGGTGTTTATAGCAACGAGTATTCTCAAGGATGTGGAGAAGCGATCAGAAGCTATAACGGTAGAATATCATGCTTATTTGTTGACTGGTGTAACATAGCTTATATGGTAGTATCAGAAGATAATGTATCTACTGATGAAATGAGACAATTGGCTTTAGATCTAAATATGCAATATGCATTTAGGGATGATTCTGGTGGATCTTGTTGCATTACGAAAGAAGGAAAGGCGATCAATAATTATAGTGGTAGAAAGCTTCCTAACTGTTTGGTATTTGTAGAAAAAGCTATTGAAGAGTCTGCTAAGGACGATTATGAAAAGCTATATAATACACTTTTAACGCAATTTAACGAACTTTCTACAAGTCATGATAAATTGGTTGAAGACAATTCAATTATGCGTGAGGATCTTTATAAAGCTAATGAAAAGCTGAATAAAATAAAAGCTGTGTTAGGAGAATAAAATGAAAAAAATTGATTATATACAAGCAGTATTTGCTACGATTGGTGGCTTTATTAGTGCCAAATTAGGAATAGCTTATCCTGCTTTTATTGTATTATTGATCTTTATGATCTTAGACTATATTACAGGAATGTTAGCTTCTATTAAAAGCGGAACATTAAGTTCAAGAGTAGGTGTATGGGGTATAGTGAAAAAACTTTGCTATGTATTAATTATAGTCGTGGCAATTGGCTTAGATTTTGCTGTAATCAAATATGCTGAATATTTGGGATTTAATTTACCGATTGAGAGCTTTTTTGGAGCTCTAGTGACTTTATGGTTTTTGTTTAATGAAGCTTTAAGTATTTTAGAAAATTGTTTGAAGTTGGATGTAGCTTATCCAGCTTTTTTAAAATCATTCTTAGAAAAAGTTTCTAATGCGATTGAAATAAAAGGCGAAAGCATGAAAGGAGATAAATAATGTTTATTGCTCAACAAGGTGGTAGTTCTTTAAGTAACGGTACTAATAGGGATCCATATAAGACTAATGGTATGGGTTCTTATGATAGATATAAAGCAAATCAAAGCAATCAAAGCAATCAAAATAAAAGCTATTCTAGTGGATCTTCAGGAACCAATACTTATTATAGCAATTATAATCCTTACCAGGATTATTTGAACGCGTTACAAGAAGCGAAAAGAAGAAAAATTGAAGCTGCTAAAAGCGCAATTGATGCACAAGCTCAAGCTGGTGTTCAAAGATATAAAGATCAACTTTCCCAAGTAGGTAATGATTATCAGTCACTTAGAAATCAAAGCGAAGTTGAAAGATATAAGGCTCAAAAATCTTTAAGAGAAGCTTTAGCAAATAGAGGTGCATTAGAGTCAGGGGCTGGAAGACAAGAAACTTTAACACTTCAAAACAATTACGGTAATGCGATCAATCGTATCAATACTGAAGAACAAAAGGAAAGAAATACAATCCAGTCTTATATTAATGAGTTATTAGCAAATGCTGATATGAAAAAAGCTCAGCTAGAAGCTGATGCTTATGGCGACGTTGAAAGTATATTGAGTGGTATTATGGATAAATTAACACCAACTTATAATTATTCTGCTTCTACAAGTCAGACATATAATGATGCAAAAAAATCTATTAATAGTGGTGCTAATGCGTACTCAAATCCAATTACTACTCCACAGGCCATTACTAATACAAGCAATAATAAGACTACTTCGACAGATTCAACTGACAATACTGCAGCTGCTTTATCTTTCGGTAATTATGTAAGCCCTAGTGCAAGAAAATATGCACTAGATAGAGCTTTACAATTAGGACAAATTAGTTTGACAGAATATAGTGATGCAATGAATAAGATCCTGTAATGAAAGGGGTTTGCTATGGCAAATAAGAATTTAGATATACTTAAGTATATTGAAGAGCAAAGAAAAAAGCAGGAAGAACTAAATAAACAAACAAGTAGCAGTCAAAAAAAGACTGCTACTTCTTCTAATAAACAGCAAAAAAAAGTAGATAATATTGGAAGTGCTGCTGATTATCTATTGAAAAGTGGATATGTTGGTTTAGCTAATAATATAGATAGTCTTGGCGGTGGTGTATTCAAAACCGCTGGTAATCTTGGCCAAACAACAAACGATATTTTAGATAAAATCGCTTCCGATAATATGTATGAAGCTTATCGTGATCGTACTAAAGAAGACTTTGATTATGACATAACTGATGAACAGCTTGCTTTCCTAAATGAAGCTTACAAAAAACATCGTGAACAATATCTAAAAGATTATGATTACAATAATCCTACTAATATTGCTGAAACAATACTAGGACAGGATAGAGTGAATAAAATTATTGATAAAGTCGATAACAATAAAGTTGCTGACTTTTTAGATGAAGCTGGAGATTACTATTTTGAGCGTGCCAAAAACAGAAATACGGGTTATGAAGATCCCGACAATTTTTTATTAAAAACTGCTGGAGATGTAAGTTCTGGAATTGGTGGAATGATACCGTCGATAGCAACTTCTTTAGCTACTGGTAATCCAAGTGCTGGTTTAGCAGTTATGGGAACTGGTGCATATGGATCAGCTATGAATGAAGCTCTTCAGGATGCATCTAATTTAGGAGATGCTGCTTTATATGGATTAGCAAGCGCTGCTACTGAAATAGCTACTGAAAAGTTGACAGGTGGTTTAGATTACTTCGGTAAAGGTACTCTAGACGATGTTACTGAGAGTGTAATTAATAAATATGTAAAAGATGAAGGTAAAAAGAAGGTTGCTAATTTCTTAGCTGACATGGCCGGAGAAGGCTTGGAAGAATATATATCAGATGTAGTAGGTGAATATACTCAAGATATATATAAACCTTACGAAGGTGATAAAAATGTGCTAGAAAGATTTGTTGATACTCAGCCTAGTGCATTATATTCTGGTCTAGTTGGTGGATTGATTGCTGGTGTATTGAATGGTGTGCCGATTGCAATAGACAAGGCAATTAATCGTAATTCAACAAATGATACTAATTTTAAAAGTGAACCTACAAAAGTAATTAATGAAGAATTTTTGAATGAAAATAAAACTCCGATTCAAGAAAATATCATTAATAATGAATCTAATAACATTAACAATTTGAATAGTATTACTCCAGATCAAACACAAAATGTATCACAAAATATCACTAATAATTTGGATCTAAATCAAAATGATCTAATGAATACTGATATTAACGATGATAATGCAAGTGATGTATTAGATATGTTACTTGATCAAAACAATCAAAATACGGTT
Organism: uncultured Mollicutes bacterium; assembly: GCA_945935945.1. The sequence continues at coordinate 29,536 of CAMESA010000005.1, forward strand.
GCTGACAATGCTAAATTAAACGATGTAAGCATTAATGAACAAAGTAATATAAATACTAAAGAAAACGAAAACATTGCTGAAAATGCTTTAAATGATGCTGAAAATATCAAGACTATTGATGAGCAATTAGTAAAAGATCTTAAGAGTAAAGATAATGCTATTAAGATGGAAAGTCAGCGTATCAATGAAGAAACCATTCTTAGAGAAGGTAGATCCATTAATTATGATGAAAATCAATTAACTAAATTAGCAAAGATGTCTAATGATATTGGAGTTCCTATTAGAGTTGTTGAATCATTAGATAAAGGCGCTGAAGGTAAATATGATAATGGTATTATTTATATATCTAAGAATTGTCAGAATCCTATCCAGGCAGTTTTAAAACATGAATTATTGCATCATATTTCTAAAACTACTAATTATAAAAATCTTGAAAATACATTAATTAAACTTGCTGAAAAAAAATATGGTATTACCGAACAAGATGGTATTAATAATAGAATTCAAGAATATGCAAATAGAGGTATTGATTTAACATATGAAGAAGCACGAGAGGAATATTCTGCTGTTATTGCTCAAGATCTATTTAGTGATATTGATTCTATAGAAAAATTTGTTCAACTAGATCTTAACCTTGCCCAAAAAGTATATAACTGGATAAAAGAAAAACTTTATCAAGTAACAGGTAATGAAGAAAAAGAATACTTGATGAAAGCTGAACGTTTATACAGAAAAGCTTTTGAAGAATCCAAAAATACAACTAATAATAATGAAAACTATTTAATTACAGCTGATAGAAATAACACTTCTTCAGGCAATTCAAATAATACAGCCAGTAATAGTACGACTACTATTTCTTCGAAAGAACATAGTTTAGGTACTAATCTTAATAGAATGAATGAAAATGCTGAACTGAAAGATAGAGTTGCTGGATGGTATGGCTTAGAAAAAAGAACAGTAAAAAAGATTATTGATTTAGAGCAAGATACTTATAAAGGCACTGATCTTCACAATCTTGTCCAGGAAGCTGCAAAAGAAGCTTTAAGAACTGGTAAGGTATCTGATACAACGAGAAATAATATTTTAAAGGAATTAGAAAACAATAATTATTTCGGTGAAGATCTATATGACGGTGAATATCAAAGATTAATGGATTTCATTGGTGATGATCATGATATAGTTATTGATAATCAATACAAGCAAGATGTAAAAGAATTATTAGCTAGAAATGGAGCTAAAGGTAACTATTATAATGGATTGAAAATTAAATTTAGTGATTATGATAGTGCAAAGAGTCCTTTCTTGGATTCTATATATGACGAGTTAAGAAACCAATTTCCGAGTCTTGAGAATAAATATCATCCAGCAGATCAACTGGAAGAGATTCTTCATCTAATTGATGAAATTAAACCTAACTATAAAAAGACAACAGTTGAAAACGATATCAAGGAATATATGAAATCAGAACTTAATGATTTGCTTGATGTATTTGAAACTGAAGTTGTGTACAGAAGCGATAAATCAGCTTTTGACGCATTTGCAAGAAAAGTCAATAAAGAAAATGGCATATTTAATGCGAGTGAAAATATCAAGAAATTATTATCTAAAGATGCTCAAGATGAAATTGAGAATATTGATTTAAATGTTGATGATAATAAATATAAAGAAGTTAGTCATTATGTTGAATTCATGAGAAACTATTCTAATTACAACATGTCTATTACTAACAATAACGATATAGTAGCTAACAAAAATAAAATTTTAAGACAATTCTTGTATGAAAATACTGAGGAAAAAGTATTTAAAGCAGGAGAAGAATTTGCTGATAACAAACGAAAAGTAACTGATCGACTATATGCTGCTATGAAAAAGTATGATATTAAGCCAGGATCTAAAGAGAGTGCTGCAGTTCAAAAGCTCGGTGAAGGTCAACAACAGGTTTGGTATGATGCTTCTATGATTACTGGTAAAAAGGGAGATAAAACTAGAGCTATAGAAAAATATACACTTGAAGATCTAGCAAAAGAGTTTCCTGAAAAAGCTGATCAGGAACGTATTATTGGCATGGAGAAAGAATGTCGTAAGATCTATGACGAATATGTTGATCGCCATAATGCTATGCTTGAAAAGATCTATCCTGAAGAAGAGCTGACTTACGAAAAGACTAAACAAAAAGATGCTATCATGCTTGAAATAAATACCTTAAAAAATAATTTAGAATTATTTAAACAAGCTGAAAGAAGTCCAGCTATGATGGCACAGATCAATCAAACTATTAAAGATATTAAGAATGCTGGAAAGCGTTTGAATAATGTTGATGCTGATGTTAAGAAAAATAAGAGATTGGAAAGAAGATCTAACTATTATCATCATTTCAAA
>CAMESA010000006.1 GCA_945935945.1 uncultured Mollicutes bacterium
TTACACTATCTTTATAATCTTCAATAGGTTCTTTTTCTCTATCTTTAATACCTATTAATTCTACTGTATGATCTCCATCCAATCTTTTATAATGAAAATCATCTTCATCTTCCTCTAGTTCTACGGCTTCTTCTTGTCTTTTTGGAGCATCTTTGTCATCTGTAGTAATAAAATCACCACCACGAGTGTTAGGGTTACCTTTCTCTCGTTCACGGTTTAATTCTGGAATATCATTTAGAAGTTTTTGGTAATACTTATGTAAAACGTTATTAGAACGCCATTTACTGAAAGCAGTACTAAGCATAAGATAAGAAATAATTACCCCATCAGCGTTTGCTTCAATCCATTCCCAAACTTTTCTTTCGTATGCTTTACGTAAAATAAGACCACGTGCCTTCATTTTACGATACATGTCTTTCTTATCTGTAAATTTACCTTCAACAACCTTAAAATTGTTGTTCTTTTTATCAAGTACAACACCAATATAATCTTCATAATTGTTTGATTTAGCGTGTTCTTTTATAGATATTCTTTCTAAATGTGGAAATAGTTTATTAGCCATGTCGATTTACCTAGATATGTTCAATATGAGTTTAGAACTTACTAATTTTGTTCTAAACTTTCTATTTATATTAAAAATTTTAACTTAGCTTATAAACTGCTAGATAACGACTGTATTACTTCAGGCTTTACTCGTAAAATTGATAAAATAAAAGCTTTTACATCCTGTGTTAGTTTTTTGTCAAAAATTTCTTCTATTAGTTTTAGCTTTTGGTAATCATCATCATTCAAATATGGATGTAAATCTTCTAAAAAAACATTGTCTAAAGCAAATTTACGAAGATCTATAATGTTTAAGAATTCTACTTTAGTCCTAGGTTTTCTCATTAGATACCCAAAAACTTTATTCCAATTTGTAGCTTCTTCAGTTGCTTCTGTATCAACTTTAACTTTCACATTAATAGAAACTTCTGGAATCTTACGACCATCTGTAAATGGGTTAATTTTACTCATGAATTTTCCTCCTTATCGTATCCATATATGTCTATATGTTCACCTGTATCTAATTCTCTTTGAATATTTTTTGGATTAAAATAAAATTTTAGACTCTGTATATAAGAAACATCTTTTGCATCAACAACTTTCACAACTTCATTGTCGAAATCTATAATGAGTTTCTTTTCTTCACTCAAAGCTTCTAAAATCTTCTTTATGTAATCCGAATCAAAATGCTGTAATAACATTACGTAGAACTTATCGTCTTTCACGGTTTCGTTGATATTTTTAAGCTTATTTTTTAACCAAATAAGTCCCCACTTCTTTTCAACAATATAAACACCAGAGATTAGATTGTTTGTATTATTCATTCATATAAACTTTCTTTTGACTATATACGGATTCTTTTAATGCGACAGTCTGTTCGGCACCACTTAACTTTTCATAAACATTTTTAAGTAATTTATGTAACTCATGGTTTTCTTTTAAGAATTCTTTTGAAGATACTCTATAACCTACAACACTTTCACCCATTTCACCATCTTGTGAAGCATCTTGAGCAAAAGATTTTAACTTTTGACCTTTTAAGAATTTAGCAAGATCAGTTTTATCTGACAAAGTATTAATACTGTTAGTTGAGCAAACAAGTGAAGCAAGCTCAATTGGCATACCCATTTTAATGAGAGCTTGGAATGCGTTTATATCAGTCATATTTGGATTAAACTCCTTAAACTTAGCAACTGTATCAACCAAACTTGCATATTTTTCAACAGTATCTGCAGAAACTTGAACTGGCTCATTCAAACTTACTTCAATGTCTAAATTATCTACATTATATCCAGCGTGTGTCAAAATATTTTCTGTTAAACTCAAAATACCGTTCAACAACCCTTTCTTCAACGGAATCAATGTTCTCTTCAACTTCAAATCTTGTGCAGATAAAGCTTGAGCTGTCGTAATTGTATCATCACCAACCAAATAGCCTTTTGGTAATCCAGAAGCTCTTAAAATTTTATCCAAGAAATAATCCACATCATCTGTTTCAAGTAAGCCTTGGTTTGTATTTTGAATAGTTTCGAAAGATACTTTCTTTCCATCTGCAGATTCAGGTAATGTTAGAATAGATAATGCACCTGGAATTTTACGTCCTGCTTTGACACCTTGAGTATCTGTAAAGATTGTATTTAAATAATTAGATCTAAATTCATTCATATATCCGTAAGAGTCTACAATATTTAAACCAGCAGGAAGTGGAACATAAAATACAATACGTTGGATCATACTTGCACGAGAAATACCTAACAAAGATTCGAGTGTAGACAGCTGATCAAATGCAGATCTCATTGACCAAAGCATTGATTTTCCATATGGTTCCGTAACATCAGAAGGCAGCAAAAAATGTGAAAATTGCCATGGCTGCCATATCTTATTATTCAGTACAGAACTTTTCGTATCAGAAACGAATGTGTTAGGTAATGTCGTAACATAGTTAATAGGATTATAATATTCATCCGTGTTAACTCTAAAATATTGAGGATTAACAAAAGCAATTGTTAAATCTTCTAATACATCTATCTTATGAAATCCTTCAGTCTGTTCATCCGTCATCCATTTTTCAAGATATGGGTAACAAAGAGCAAAACCATAGTTACCATATTTAGCAAGATTATACGTGATCGTAGGTAATCTATCATAAATTTTATTTTTATAGAATACTCTTTGAATTAAATCTTGAGCCTTTTTGTTTGATACGGAAATGTTAAGAGGATTATCTATAAAACCTTGACCAAGAACTTCCGCTACATAAGTATTTAAAATTAAGTCAACCTCAGCAAGGTTTTCTGTCATCAAATCAACAGTTTTATAAACAGTTAAAAGTGTTCCATAATTCGTATCGTAATGTGTATAAGTATCTAAAAAGTTATCATAAAGAGAAACATCTTTATTATCAAATTTGAAAGATGTTGGAACAGCGACATATTCACCAGATTGAGTACTACCAATTGTAAAATTATGCTTTTTTGCTAAAGCTTTTAATCCTGCGAAACTAATACCTGGGGCACTCATAAACAATGTTCTAGTCTGTTCATCATAAGCAGAATTTTCTAACAATGTCTTAATTACACTTTTTGCCATCTCTATACCTTTTTACGTTATTTTAACATTACCCTATAGAACTAGATTTTTCTTTAACAATTATTCCCATTTCAAGTTCACAAGTACATCAAAATCATTATGACCAACATCATCTTGACAACTAATTTTCCCAGATTTATAGCACAATAAAATTAAACCAATCGAATAGTTTCCTGATAAAACTTGTTCAATTGGTGCAACTATTTGTATACCTGTACTTGGTTTAAACTTAAACTTTGACCATCTGTTGTATACCAAACGGCTTGAAACAAAACAAAGTACTGGTAATTCATCACTCCACTCTTCTTGAACCTCAACATTGATGACAATCCCAGAAGAAGTATTTTCTACAGAATTTACTTTTAACACATCACCTCTAGCAAAACTTTTGTCAGAAATAATGCGTACAAGTTTACTTCTCATCCAATAATCAAATGAGTGCTTATTGTCTATTTCGTTTTTTGAAGATGCGTAATATGAGATACACAAAAAAGGGAACGTTAAAGGATTTTTTGTTTTCATAGATTAGATTCCTTTATTAAAATTAGTCAAACAAAACCATTTTCACTTCAATTTGTCCAGATTCCGTCAATTTTGCAACTAACTTCTTAGTTTCATTGATTCTTCTTACGATTTCACATTCATCAAGAGTTTTTAATTCTTCCTCTGTGATAAACTCATTCATAATCTTTTTTGTTGATTCTGTAAGTAAAATTTTTTCTTTATTTTCCATATCTATTTTCTCCTAGATTAGCGGTTTGATAGTTTTATTTCTATAGCATTTGCATTTAATGTTACTTTTTCACCTTTTTTAACAGTTTCTTCTGGTAATAACGGTAACACAGCAACAAGTTCGTAGTCATATTTATTATTAATAGCAAAATTTATATTCTCTTTGCGATAATATAAGCCGATATATTTAATTGTATCTGATTCACTTGTCCAATCAACAGTAGCTTTTGGCCATTCTAAAGCACTTGAGTTTCTCAAAATACCATTTATCGGTTCATCAAACAAAACTGGATTTTCCAAAATAGTAAAACCTTTTGATACAGGTTCTTTTGAAAAGCTAAAGCTATTCTCATCAAACTCAATACCTAAACCAGCATATACACTATAATCAGCATAAGCTAAATTAGGCATTCCGAATTCGCTGTTCAAAATACGATTTACAAAAGAAGGTGATAATTCAAAATTTACTGTATCTGTCATTTTATTCATCCGTCAATGTTAAATTAAGAGAACCTTCTGCTAAAAAGATTGTTTCACCTGCTTTAATTGTAACAATATCAGGTAACTTCAAAACAATTAAAGGTTCAATCATATTTCCATTTTCATCTTGGTAATCTAAAGTATCAAAAATACCAACCATCGTAACTGGTTTTTGATCAGGAGTCCAATCTTCACCAGCTGTATTGAAACTGATCTCATTTAAATTTGAAATTATTCCATCAACAGCTTCGCCAAATACAGCTCTTGCTCTTCTATAATTCCCAAGAGGTTTTCCATCGAACACCTCTGTAAAACATTCTGTATTAATCAATGCTCCTTCTTGCTCTAAACCTAAACCAACATAAACATACTTACTCTTCAATGTTGGTTTTTCCAATCCAAAATATGTTTTTAGGATTGTATTCATGTAATTTGTTTGTAAACCATAAATAGCCATTTGTATTCCTCTATATTATATAAGAACTGAAATTGCGATACGTTTTGCTGAAAATTTTGTAATTTTATTTTGTGGATAAATATATTTAGGATTAGATACCTTTGGCGTTAAAATAGTTTCTTGATATGTGTAATTATTAATATCTATACAATTTATATTCAGTACAGCATCTGCAAGCTTAACTTGTAAAACACCATCTTTTCCAAACAATGTATAACCTCTTTCTATATTATACTTAAATCCAATTATCTCACCATTATTACCAGCTTCTGTGATTTTCATAATCAAAGGTACTTTAATATTTTCTTCATCATCGATTATCACATATAACTGATTTCCATCATCATCATAAAGTTCGTATTCATCATCAACAGCAAAACCTGTACCTGCATTCACAAGATTCTGGTTTCTATTGTCATAATAAACAGGTATTCTAACATATTCAGCATACTCACTATCGTGTGTAACTTGCTCATAGGTTTCATCATATCTTTTTCCGATAACCATTTTAGTACGAGGTATGCCATCTCTCAAAAACCAAATAATACCTTGAGCTCTAACATCTTCAATTTTTACAGGTATTTCAATGTTACTATCAAACCAAAATTCAGATAGGTAACTAGGATTTGTACTATTATAAGTTTCCTTTCTTGCAGGTACACAATCAGCAATCTGTGAATATGTTTTACTTCCACTTAATTGCTTCATTTGTGTACTTAAAACAACCCACTCACGAGCTATTTTATTTTCGTAGGCATCATGTTCACTTAAAATGATACGTGAATCCCTTGGAAGATATAATTTTGATGGCAAAAGTACCTCCAATGGGTAAACTCCAGTTGTTCCATCGGCAGTCATACCTTCATCAGAAACATTGATTCTATAATCATTAAATTTAGGTACAACAGTTTCAACAACATCGATCCATTCAGTGTTTACATGATTCGAGTACTCATCCACATTATTAGAAACGATTTTACCATCTTTCGCAGGCATACGAATCAATACTTTGATTCCCCAGTTTGAGAATAAAGCTTCATCACGTAACGCCGCTAACAGCTCAATAGATTCGTTTATATAAGCATCTCTAAGATTATAAGACGAAAAATCTGTTTCTTGCAATGTCGATTTAGAAGAACTTTTTGCCATTTGAATTATCCAATTTTCAACTTAACATATAGAACTTAAAAACTAAGGATATTTATTGAAAAAGTGATTAAACAAAGAAAAAGGCCAACTGCTTTTACGCAATTGACCTTTGACCAGGATATACATGAAATACTCTACATCATTCCACCAGGCATCATATTCAGAGAAACACCTTTGTTCTCTTCCTTGTCTGTTGTAATGATAACGTTAGAAGTTAAAACAACAGAAGCAATTGAAGTAGCAGCATAGATACTTCCTGTTACAACCTTTACAGGATCTATAATACCAGCTTCAATCATATTTTTAACTTCAAGATTCCGTGCATCATAGCCAATATTAACATCTTTAGTTCCTAACACTTTATTCATAGTAGACTCAGGATCAACACCAGCGTTTTCAAGAATAACACGGAAAGGTGCCTTCAATGCTCTAGCCACAATTTCAACACCAAGTTTTTCATCATTGTTTGAGCATTGAACATTCCCTTGGACAGTTTCTGAAAGGTGAAGTAATGTTGTACCACCTCCAGGTAAATATCCACTTTGAAGAGCAGATTTAACAGCCCATTGAGCATCATCTAATCTGTCTTTCAATTCTTTAATTTCTTCTTCAGATGATCCACCAACCTTAATTACGGCTACACCAGTTGTCAAAGCAGCAATACGTTTACCAATCTTTTCTTTTTCAAATGTATCATTCTCTTTAAGATTGTCCATAACACCTTGAAGACTATCAACTCTTTGTTTAACCTGTTCTGGATCTCCCATACCACCACGAATAATGGTTTCATCTTTCTTGATGATAATTTTTTCACAAGAACCAAAGTCTACAGGAGACATAATCTCAAGTTTCTTACCAAGTGGATCATCAGCAACACAACCACCCAAATAAACGGCCATATCACGCAACAAATCCAATCTACGGTCACCATAACCAGGAGCTTCTACACAAGCAATTTTAAGTTGACCACCACTACGAATGATGTTCATAGCTAAAGCTTGTGTTACACTTGAATCAAAACTTTCAGCAATGATAACAATAGGAGTACCAGTTGAACTTATATTCTGAATAACTTCTACCAAACTAGCAAAGTTTGTAATCTTTGATTCACATAACAAGATTTTTGGATTTTCATATTCAACTGTTTGATCAGTTGGATTATTTACAAAAAACTGAGATGTCCAACCTTTATCAAAAGTCATACCTTCTTTAAATTCAAGATGGATATCACGATCTTTTGTTTCTTCAACTTGGACAATGCCATCTTTTCCAACCTTCTGATAAGCTTCCGCAACAACTGTACCCAACTTTTCATCACCATTTGCAGAGACTGTTGCAATGTTAATCAAGTCTTCATCCGTTTTTACTTCTGTACCTAACGAAACAAGTTTCTCAACAATATAGTCTCTTGCTTTTTCAATACCATGACGAACTGCAGTACGATTTACTTTAGCATCACTCAATTCGATCTGGCGAACACCTGTGTTTACAATGGCATTACCAAGTACACAAGCTGTAGTCGTACCATCACCAACAGAATCAAGCTGTTTTTTACTAATATTGATTGCTAATTCAGCACCTAATCTAACTTTTTCATCTTTAGGATCAATTTGCTTAGCAACAGTAACACCATCTTTTGTGATAACTACTGGTTTGTCCTTTTCTTGAAAAACAACAGTACTACCAGCAGGACCCAATGTACTTCCAACAGCCTTACTAACTAAATTAAGACCAGTTACTAAAGCATCTTGAGCTTCTTTGCTAAAACTTGCACTTGTTGACATATGTTATTCTCCTTCTCTTTCAACAGCAACAATATCGTTTACCATAACACGAATAAGCTTTTCACCATTCAAAGTAACTTTTGTACCAGCAACCTTTGGAAACGCAACAATATTACCAACTATAATAGAATTTCCAATATAACTACCGTTTTCGTAATATCCACTGTCAATAGAAACGACTTCTCCGATTGTGAAATCAACATTTACTGAATCTGGAATAACAAATCCGCCTACAACGTTTTCTTGTTCAATTTCTTTTACAAAAACATTTTTACCAACTGCGTAAAATTTTTTCATGTTTAATTTTCCTCTTCTAAATATTCTTTAATAGACTCTAGACCTTGTATAACAACACCATTATCAGTAATAAGTGCTGGTGTTTGCTTAATTCCATATTTCTCAACATCTGGATTATCGTCTGCAAATTCTTCTGGAATATCAATATGATTTTCCTCAAGCCATTGAGTTAACATACGACATGGCATACAAAATTTACCTTTAATGATTTTCATGTAAATATCCTTTATAAAATTGAAAGCTAATTGTAAATATAATTACAAAAAACTCATTTGTAAAGCCAATTTTTAAAATATCAACTGAACAACACCGTTTTTATGTACCAAAGCATTTGCAAACGCCCAATTACTTAAATGATTGGTATATGTTAAATTAAGTTTGCTACACGTTCCAACTGTATAATTTGAATCTTCTATTTTTGGTGAATGTGTATGCCCAGTAATAGACTTCGAATAAGTTTTTACATAAGTTGTTGAATTTGCTTTAGATCCACATAAGCCAACGTGTCCGTGATTTGATAAGACAACACCGTTTATAGAAAACAATTCACCTTTCTTTAAAAATTTTATACGTTTATTAAGTGAATATCTAAAATATGGATCTTTATGTTCTGCATATGACAGGTATAATTTCATTCCTGTTACAGCATTTTGTTTGTCTTTTTCGATTTCACCACTGTTTAACCATTTATCTAAAAATTCATCGTGATTAGAATGAATAATTAAAAATTCACAATTTTCAGTCATATCAACAAATTTATTTAATTTAGCTGTAGATTCCTCAAGTTCATCTTCTAAACTTTGTTGATAATACATAACTTTATTTAGATATTTATTTGATTCGTGATGATTTATCGAATTAAATGAACACCAGTCACCAATTAGTACGTATTTTGGTTTATATGCGTTGATTTGAGAAACTGAAGTCATTACTGATATAAAATCTTCTTCTGGTAAATGCAAATCACCTAAAACCATAGCATCAACAGTTGTTTTTCTATATTTTACATTTTCATTGTCTATATAAAAAACAAGATTTCCATCATATATTTCGTCATTTGCAATTTCTATGTTTCTAGGTAAATATCGTTTCAATGTATCGTTATATTCCAAAACAACAGCACCACATTTGTTAAATTTTTGATCAACATATGCCGTAATTGTGTTGTTATAATCAAATTTTGAAATACTTCCTGTTGAATAAGCAATTTTGAACGTTTCGTTTGTATCATATGGTAAAATTTTACATTGCTGTTTAGAAGAAGATACAACAATCAATTTGTAATCTTCAGAAATCTTCTCAATGTTTGTCAAAGGTCTTTTGCAACTATTTCTTACGTTTACACTTTTACAAATTGCGTTCTTATCGTGTGTGAAAGTAAGATTTTGTACCAAATAAGGATCTAGTTCCTCTAATTGCTCCTCTGTAAATCGTTTATTCTTGTTGGTATGAACACAAAGTAATCGTAAATCGGCATTCATATATTTTGCCATACCTTTTAGCAACTCAAACGCCTTTTTATCATAATCTTCACCAGAAAAAACTGTTGAAACAATAACTTTTTTGTTCTGAGAAACACAATCTTGTATGAAATTATCTTCTTTGATCGAGCTTCTTCCATAGGAATCACACTCTGTAACAAAATTTCTCCAATTTCCCCACATTTTTTCAATTAAACTTGAAGAAAATCTAGGATGTAATGACCTATATTGGTCACGAGACAATGCTTTTTTAGAAGAAAGACACAATTCGTAGTAATAATTCAAAATTTCATCTTTATTCAGCATTTTTCTTACCTTTCTTTGTCGATGTTTTAGTTGATTTCTTTGGTTTTTGTTGTTTTTTAGTTGATTTTTCTTTCTTTTGTGAAGAAATCAATGCTTTTGTAAAGTTTTTCTCGAAAATAAGCTTTTGATCATCATAAAATCTCTTTTGATACAATTCATTTTCGATAATGCTGTCACAAAAACCATACTTTACGCAATCTTCAGCATTTAAATAACCACGTTCATCTCTTTTTAGCTTATCTAGCATAGCCTTTGTCAACTTTCCACCACAAGCAGTTAAATAAAGATTATCAAGATTATCAGCATATTCTTTATTCTGTTCATAAATTTTTTCAATCTCACTGTTTTTTGTTGTAACATCCCAAATTGAACCAAAATGAACAAGATGACGAGAAACGTTTGTCATAAATCTTCTGTCTCCTTGAATAGCAATCATAGATGCAGCAGAAGCAGCAGTTCCTAAAACAAACGTTGTAACTTCAATATCATACAGTTTTGCAATGTTGATTAAACCTATAATTGACATCATCGTATAGGTTTCACCGCCTGGACTATTTATAAAAAAGCTTAAACTTTTACCTCTATTTTCTTCAGCAAAAACGAAAGTACTTAAATCACCAATCAAAAATGCACAATTTTCAGAAGTAATTTCATCTAGAATAAAGACTTTTTCACCAAACATATAATTTCTTGGAGTTTGATTAGTTATAACATCTGTGTTCCCAGTCCACATAAATTAGATCTCCTTTTTTTATCCACTGTTTATAAGAACATTGTGATTTTTTATAATTTTAAATTTAAATTTCCATTTATCTAAAGAAGTTCTAAATAAAAGATTTATCACTCAAGGATTTTATAATGAAACAAAATTACCCATTTATATCAAATATCTATAAACTGCTAAAAGAATCTGAAATTTTAACAGAACGAAATGCTAAGCCTGATACCTTGAATACAAAAAGGTTTAGTATGAATTATGATTTGGCTAACTATAATCCTGATCAAGATGTAGATGGAAAAGAAAAGGAAAGAATATTAACAAATATTGAGGATCAAATTTCCTCAAATATTGAAAGTCAAGCTGGATATACATGGAGAGGTAGTAAACATAATATAAATATAAGTTTTATCAACGGTGGAAGACCAACAACTAATAGTGTTTCACTTGGAGATATTGATACTTATAGAGATCCATTATGGTATTATCCAATTGCTAAAAGAAATGTTGGCACATATTTAGATGAAAACGGTATAATTACCAGTGGACATGAAGATATAATTGATAGGATAAACAAAAAATATGGATTAAATCTTGATCCAAAAGAAAGTCTTACACAACCATTGAAAAAAGGATATAAAAACAATCCTAATGTTTTAACAAATAATCAAAAACAGTTTTTAATATGGCGTAATAAATATTTTATTCCTTGGTATCTTTCAAATAGTAACCAAGGAAATACGTTAAGAACGAAATACAATAATGCTATCGCAGGTATTAAACCAGAACAAAAAGATATTCAACAAAATGTCATTGATAAAGATATATCTAATCAAACACCTCAAATGAAAGAATATGATAAAACAGTTATTGAGCCAATATCAAAACAGTTTGAAAAAGAACCTATAAAAGCTTGGGGAAATCTTGTTAATATAATTAAAGGGTTTGATAAAACTGAAGCAACTCCTCAACAAATTTATAATACTCTGTTGGATTTATATAAAAAATCTACAAGAAATGCATATATCGTTAGACATTATCCAAATCTTTCTGAAATTATTTACAATGCTACTTTAGAATATAAACAAGATCATAAAGAAATTGAGGGTAAGTTTGAAAGTGTTGAAGAAAATGATTCTAAAAATTCTTGGTTAACACGTAATGGAGATTATTCAATTTTTGATAAATTGAATAACATTTTTAGATTACAGAAGGAGAGTAAGGAAAAAGATATGAGTAACAGTAGGCTTAAAGTTTTAAATGAAGATAATATGTTTTCTTCAATAAATACAAACGAAAATGATTTTGATCCGAGTAAAGTTACTTCTGATATTTTTAACGATGATAATGAAGAAGGTGCTATCTCTGAAAAGGATGAGCTCAAAAAGAATAAGTTAACTAAACAAGTTCTTGATAAAATAAATGATACTTTGAAATTGAATAAAGAAGTTCAAGATATTTTAGATGAAATTCGTGAAATCAATAATCAAAATGATTACAACACTTGGGTTGTAAATGATGAAGGTAATACAGCAATATTGGCTAGTCGAAATGCTAAAATATTCAAACAAAATATGAACTTGTGTCTTTCTCATGATAATGATATTGAAATTTTTAAATCTGTTAAAGAATTACATGATTGGTTAAGAAATCACAACTATCCTATGCCTAAAAACATTCAATTACACGAATCTATCAAGCTAACAGAAAGTTTAAGTAATCAGTTTTCTGGTTTACGTGATTATTTAGATAGTTTTAAAAAGACAGAATCTAGTTTAGATGAGGATTTTTGTTGTGGAAATATAGGTGATATAACTTCAGCTAGTTTAGGTACTGCTTTGCAATATCTATATAAAAACAAAAAGAACGAGTCTCTTAATAAAAAGGATTTTTTAAAAAAGTTAAAAACCTTAAAAGAAGATGATATTGACGTAGCTTCTGATTTCGATACGTCTATTCAAGCTAACGCTGATTTTGATTCAGATACAGGATCTTCTAGTACAGATGGATATGATACAGATAGCGATTTGGATTCTGGGGGGAATCCAAATCAAGACAATGGATCTGATTTAGGACAAGATGGAATGAATGATGAACCTGCTACAGAATTTGGAGATATAAATATTGGTGGTTATGGTCCTGATGGTGGAAATTCCGAAGAAGAACCTATGGATATGACTATGCCTCAAGAAGAATATCAAATAGTTGATGTTTTAACAGATTCTTCTGATAACATTCGAGTTAAAGTTAAAAATTTAACATCTGGTAAATGTGAATATAAAGATTTATCTGAAATAGATATATAAAAAGTAAAGTGAATTTCAGAAAACTTTTTTTCGTATATGAAGTATAATAATTTATTATTATACGAAATATACTTCATGTATATTTTTTTAATTAATTAATATATTAATCTTACAGTATTTTCTTTTATTTCTTTTGTGCACTTTTCTTTTTTTCTTTTTATCTTTGAAAAATAAGTTCTAAAATTTATACGAAATAAGGAGGAATTTAAATGAAAATAGTTGGTGATTTACGTAACGCTAACAAATTTTGTGTCGAAACACCTGATAGAGGTATCTTGTGGGTCCCTAGTTACGAACTCGCAAGACAATACACTAACGATCCGAAAAATACAGATTGGTATCAACAAACTGTTATAGCTACTTATGAGCAGATTGTTCGTGCTGATGATGGAAAATTTTACATTAAATCAAAAGCTCCGAAAAAGACTGTTAAACAACAAATTTTAGATACTTTAGAAACTTTTAAAAATCAATCAAAGAAAAAAATAAAGGTTGAACTAGAACGTTATGCAAAAGACAAAGGTTTTGATTCTTTTCTTGAGTTAATCAGTTTTAATAATTCGACTGTAAAAACGTATAAAGCAAAAGCCAAAGAAGCTCTAAAATATAGGGACACGATATATTCTTATACAGAAGATTTTATAACAAAGTTTGATGAGAAGGAAATAAAAGAAGCGAAAGACATCTCATATTTGTATGATGAATACCTTAACAATTTTCCGTTTATGTGAGATAAATGGAAATTTATTTTTAAAAACACATTTCGAACAACATTTCTAGTTAAATAGATGTTTTAATCACATACATGAGGTGCACGTATGAATTTAATGTATTTAGCTTTGAATCCAGAAAGTAGAATTAAAGATGAGAAATTTAATGCCAAATTACAATCTATAAAAGATGTCTTAAAAAAGACCAAAATAAAAATCTCTGATAAATATCAAAAGGTTAAAAACGTTATTTATTATAAAAACTGTTTACCATTCATTGAAGAAAATCGTGATTTATTAACCAAACCGACAGGGTTTTGTAAAATGCGGATTAATTGGAAAGGTGAGAGTTTCTCTGGGTTATCCACAGATGAAATCATGAAAATACTTCCTGAGTTTTGGGGGTTTTCGGTTAGTATTGTAGATGCTAATTACAAAAGAAATAAATATAAGAATAAAACTGATATTTGGGTAGTTTTTGATAAAAAGGAGAAAGCTGCTGAAGCTATGGCCTTGTTTAATAAAATGTTTTATACAGAAATTGAATTAGATACGATTGATGAATATAAAAAATTCATCAAAAGTCCAGATAAAAGGGTTTTAAGTTTCGATCAGATTGTTCCTAACGCTTATGAACTTTATGATGAAATAGATAAGCACACCTTGTAAAATTGTCTTTACTTTTAACATTTTTTCAGGTATTGATGATTTAACGAGGTAGACGCATGACGAAGTTTAGTATAAAAAAAGTTGAAATTCAAAATTTTAGAAGTATCAAAGACAAAGTTGAATTAAACGTAAAACCAGGACTTTATACAATTGAAGGTATAAATTGTGATGAACCAAATAGTAAAAACGGTGCTGGTAAATCGAGTATAATTTCCGCAATCTATTGGTGTTTAACAGGTACAACCCTTACAAATGAAGTCTTGGCTGATGAAGTTATAAACGAAATTTCTGGAAAAGATTGTTTAGTTACCCTTTACATCGAGTCAAACGAAAATCAGATTGAACTTACTCGTACAAGAAAACACGCCGAGTTTGGAAATAATCTCATTCTTAAGATTGATGGTCAAGATGTATCTTGTCATAAAATAGCTGATACACAAGAAAGATTAAACCAACTCATAAAAATTCCATTTAATTTATTACATAGTACAATTATGATGACGCATGATATTCAGTCTGCGTTTTCAGATTTGTCTCCTCAGCAACGTGTACAAACCCTTGAAAGTATACGTGATTACTCTATTTGGGATAAAGTTCGTGAGGAAGCAAACAAAGATATAAAAGAGTGCGACAAAGAAATCAACGAGAAAACTCAAGTTATAAACGAAATGACAGGTAGTTATAAAACTTACGAGGGTCTGATAAAGACAGCAGATGAAGAGATTAAAACTGCTATGGAGACTGGAATTTCGTTAAATGGAAAAGAGCAATTACAAAAATATGAAGATGAACTTAAAAATTGTACAGAAGAATTGAATAAAAAGAAGTTGGAATTAGAAGAAGCACAAAAAACACAACTTGAAGATTTATCAAAGTATACAGTACAATTGAATCAAATCAATGAAGAATACAACAAAAAGAAAACAAATTTAGACAATGCATATAAAGAAAAACTTGATGATCTAAGATCTACTTCACAAAAGAAAATCGATGAGACAAAAACTGAAATAAACAATTTAAATTCAAAAAATCAGACATTAAGTTTTGAAGTCCGTGATTTGACTAGACAGGCCAATGAATTACAAAAGTGGTTTGATAGTCCTAATTGTCCAACATGTGGTCGTCCTTTAGTTAGGACAGAAGAAGAAATTAATTCAAAAAAGGCCAAACTTGAAGAATTAAAAACTAGTAATGAAAAAACCAGTGAAACAATTAAAGAAAACGAAAAGACGATTAGTGAAAAGCAAGTGCTGATTACAAGTTTAACTGAACAACTTAAAATCGATGAGGCAAAAATTCAAGAAGAATATCAAAATGAATTAACGAAATTAAATGAAGAAAATCAAAAAGTTTCTAGAACAATTAACGAAGAATATAAACAAAAACAAGAAGGTCAAAAAGAATCAAAACAAAAGGTGTATACTTTAGGTCAAGAAGTTAGTAAACTAGAATCAAAAATTGGTGAAATTAAAGGGTTAAAGATAAAACTTGAAGAACAACTTGAGAGTTTAAGAGCAAAAATTCAAAAATTGAGAGAAGATAAAGCAAAATATGAAGAAGAAACGAAAAAGATTACTGAAGATGGGAAGACTTTAAGAGCCTATATCAACGATCTTGTTTCCAAAAGAGAGTTATCTGATTACTATTATAAGTTGTTAGGAAGTAAAGGTGAATTAAGACCATATTTGTTGAATCGTGATATTGAAAACTTGAATACCTATATGCAACGATATATACACAGTTTTTTCAAAAACACTGAAGTTGCTTTGAGATTAAACGGTGCTTCAATAGAAATTGATATCAATAGTTTAGGTATTCAGAAAAGTGTATCTAAATTATCTGGTGGTGAAAAGAAACGTTTGGATTTAGCTATTCAATTTGCGTTATATGATTTGTTACAGTCTACTTCTCAGATTAGTTTCAATATTCTTTGTTTGGATGAGATTGAAGCTCAACTTGATTCTCTTGGCTGTCAACAGTTAATTGGTATCATAGAAGATTTATCAGAACGTGTTGAAACAGCATATTGGATTACAAATAATGATATGGTGTCTGAGGTTGTTCCACATAAGATAATTTGTAAAAAATCTTTAGGTTGTACGCAGATAGAGGAAATATGATATGATTTTGTTTTTTGGAGATATTCATTTCGGTGCTACTCATCGGTTTTCTACAATTACCGATAATGGGTTTACGGTTAGAGAAAATGAGCATTTAAGTTGTTTAGATACATTAAAAAGAGTATTAAAAGAAAATAAAATTACAAAATGCGTTTTCGGTGGAGATATGTATGGTCCTGTTGGAGATAATATATCTGGTGAAACACAATGTGCTGTGATTAAATTTGTATCAGAATTAGCAAGTGAATGTAAAAAGTATAACATTCCTCTAGACATGATTGTTGGAAATCACGATATAATTCATGATGCTACAATCTTTGGAATAAATAAGCTTGCTCCTTTTAAGTATTTTGATAATGTTAACTTATATGATCATCCATTTGTTGATGGTAATTGTGTGTATCTTCCTTTCTGCTATGATGACGAATATGTAAATAGTTTTCTCGAAGCTATTGAAAAGAAAGAAGAAAAGGTTGTTTTTGCTCATGTAGATTTAGCAGGTATTGAAATAGGTGGTGGTATAGTTACTAAAAAAGGAGTCAGCCTAGATATTTTAGGAAAATTCAAAAAAGTTTTAGAAGGTCATTATCATAGCTTTAAGGATATTGGGAAAAATATTGTTATATCTGGGTCAACACAAAGGTTATCGTTTAAGGACAAAGGTGTTTCTAGAGATAATATCATTTTATATGACGAAGAAACTGGAAAAATTAAGCGTGAAAGTTTTGATTGTCCAGATTGGTTAACGTTTACAGATGATAATATACAAGATATTTTAACTACTGATAACAACAATTATGTGAAAGTGGATTTAAGTATGGATATGCTATACACTGATGAAATTAAAAATAAGGTTGAGCAAATGAAGGGTAAAGATTTGCATATTGATGTTTCAAGAATTATTGTAAATCGTAAAGCAGAGGACAATGTAACATCTGAGGATGAGATTGATATTATTCAACAGTTTGTGAATAAATCTGATAACGATGACGATAAAAAAGAAAAATTAATTGAAAAGGGAATAAATTTAATAAATCGTGTAAAAAATTAAAATTTGATTTTACATATTTATAAAAAAATATTATGTTCAAAATAGTGATATATTTCACTAATTTTTATGACAGGATAAATACTGTATAAACTTAACTTAAACAGATATGAAGGAAACTTAAAATGGTAAAAGAAATTAACGAAGATTGGGCAAATGAAATTTTAAAAGGTAATCGTGAAATGCAAACAAACAATGATGCAACCAAAAACGCTGTAGAGTTTATTCGTAACAACAACGGCTTTAAAAGGAAGTTAATTTTCAAAGCAGTTGCTGCAAATAGTAAAGAAAATAAGATTTTTTGTCATACTATTGGAACACACTGGTTGACAGATGAGAATGGAAATTCTATTCGTTTTGTATGTCCTGAACAATCACAGCATTTGAAACATGAAGGTGTCAAATGTCCTGTGTGTGAAGCTAAAAGAAAATTGCTTTCAGAAGGATTTAGTGAAGAAGATTTGTGCACGCAAGGAAAATATGGTCCAGTTCCTGTTTTTGATCCAAAAATTACAGCTAATATGAAAGTTGTTGTGATTGAATCAGATACAAATCAATGGGATATGGCTCATATTTCTGTTTTACAACAAAACAGTGATTTCCTAACAAAATGGGTTGTTCGTCAATATAAAAATAAAGATAATCCAGACTTTTTGGATTGGGAACGCAGTAACTTGTTTAGCTTTACACGTCAGTCTGATAATGGCAAATGGGAACGTGCTTTAGGATTTAAGACATTCGAACCAACACCAGATGTTATTGAAAGATTGAAAAAAGAGAACGAAGAGTTAACAATGTTTGATTTGTGGAAAATGCCTGTTGACGAAGATTTCTTGAAAGTTTCAGAATTAGTAAATAAGATGTCTGATGACTATAGAAAAGCAAAGAATGCAGTTGTTAATGCAGCTAGTGTTGTAAAGAATGACATAGATGACGATATTCCATTCTAGAGTAAGCGTTTTGTAACTCGGAGAACCTTCAATGCAAAAGTTGAGGGTTCTTTTAGTTTTGACTTTACATTGAAAAATATTTGTCATATACTTATTATAGTTTTATTTAGAAGGAAATTTTAGTGAAAAAGACACCACTGAAAAAAACAAATTCAAAGCTTAAAAAAATGCCTTTAAAAACGTGTTCAAAGAAATTAAAGGTATCATCTTCGTTGGGTAAAGTTGAATTAAAAAAACAAAATGAAAAGGCTAAAGCAAGGTGGGAAGAAATTCGTAATCAAGTACTAATGCGTGATAATTATAAATGTGTTGTATGTGGAAGACCTGCAACGCAAGTACATCATATACACTTGAGAAGTAAAAGAAAAGATTTGTTATACGAAAAGAACAACCTTGTCTCTTTATGTGATAAACACCATGATCATAGTAGTGAAGACGGTTTAGAAAGAGTAAACAGACGTATTGCAGAAAAGAGAGGGATTTGTCTAGAGCTATTGTTAAAAATTGCAGAAACAAAAGATAAAGAATATGAAAATTTAAGAATGGACATTGATAACGCACGTGAATATATTCAAAACCTAAAGTGCTTAAAAGATTTAAAAGAGGGAGAAGCAAATGGAACAGACGATTGAAGAACAAATTGCTATTGATAAAGTTGAAAGTCTTGATTTTGACAAACTTTCTATTCAACTTGTGCAGATATTTAAAAGTGAGCAAGACATTACGGCTTTTATCAATTTTATAAAAAATATTCAAAAATTTGTAAATTTATCCAATGATAAACGTCACAGTGTACAAATTGATTTAGCATATTTTAGATCACAGATACAATTATATGAGAAAAAGATTAAAAGTGTTTTAGACAAAAGAAAAAACGATCAAGTTAAAGCGTCAATTAAAAAAATTAAATTGATAGGCGAAAAAGTTACTGAAAACACGGTCACGTGTTATATGGAAGAAGATGTTGCAATCGTTGGTCTTGAAAAACTTTATAATCTTGTTTCCTCTTGGTCTACTTTTATGAACGATTTGTATTTCATATGTGGTCAAACAAGTAAAAATTTGGGTTCGTTTTAATCGAATAAAGGAGAGTTTTGTTTATGGTCGCAAAGATTGAAAAAAAGAGGATAATGAAAAAGACAAATCGGAAGCAAAATTTTAAAAAATTCGTTGATTCAGATTACAAAGATTTAGAATTGTTTTATAATTTTTGTAAAAATGATGAAGATTTGTTGATTTATACATGTTTAGAAACAGAAGAATTAAACAAATATATTGAAAAATTAAAAACGTTATCAACTACACAAGAGCAAATCCAATATCTTGTAGGAAATCAACCGTTCATGAATGAGAACATAAAGAGATTTGACAAATGTGTTAGATGTTTAGCTAGTTATATAAAAGGATATATCACTTATAACGGATTTTTGATGTCAAATGGTGATGGTGACAATAAGGATTGGAGTTCTGAATTTTGGTTAAAGTATTGTAAAATATGCAATTTCTATCGTACACGTTGGTTTTTTCCAGAATCATTAAAAAAGAAATCCACCGTTGTATATAACAAAATATTGTTTAAAGAATTTTTGTATATTACACGTAGATCTGTATCTGGTGATAGAAAGCATAAAGCTTTTTTGGCTACTCAAGATGTCAACGCTTCTGTGTTTAAGATTTCGTTAGACAATAAGGTTGATCCAAATTCTGATGGGGACAAAACACTTGCTGATGTTGTTCCTGATGAAAAAGACGAGAATTATATTCTTAGTTTATCTAACGTTAAGTCTATATTCAAAAGGGCGTTGGAATTATGTCGTCAATATTCCGATGGATTAGAACATTATGAAGAAATTCGAGATTTTTATGAAAAGCAAGATCCATCGAACTTCAAATCAAAAGTAGTTATGCTTGGTAAAATCTTTTTATATAAGGCAGGGTTGATATCTCCAAAAACAGTATCTTTTATAAAATCGTTATCAAACACAAACAAAGTAAAATATAACATAAGTATAGCAAGATTAAACTCTCAAGCTAAACAATTTAAATTACAGAAAGAAACATATAAGTCAAAAAAACAAGAAAAACCTAAAACTTATGTCGACTATATTATTCATAAAAGAGGTGGATTAAAAGGTGAAGGAGAGTGTTAATGACTAAAATTGTTTCTATGATACTTAGTGTTGGCCCGAACGGACTTATTGGCCGTAAAGACAAGTTAGTATGGAAATCAAAAGAAGATTTAAATTATTTTAAGTCAAAAACATACATGCAACCTTGTATATTTGGAGCAACAACTTTCTATGGATTACCTAAATATCCTCTTGTTAATAGATTAAACATTGTATTAGATAGTTCGCAAAAAGAAGAAATAACTGCAGACAATAGAGGTTGGGTTACTTGTAATTCATTTGAGTGCGCTTTACTTTTCTGTGAAAACTATGATGAAGTATTTGTATGCGGTGGTAGATCAATCTATGAATATGCATTAAATTATAATTTTGTTAACAGAATATATTTAACAAGAGTGTATTCCAAAGAATTAGAAGAGTTATCAAATTCAAAAAATGAAGATTTGGTTTATTTTGACATAGATAAATACGTTCACAATTGTCAAGTTTGGAATTTAAGCACAACTCAACTGGTAGAATCTAATTCAAATAATCCTTTGTTTATAAAATTTGAGTTATATGAAAAAATTGAAAAAGACAAGTTCTAAATCTTGTCGATAATTTCGTTTCGACTTCGGAGTAACTGAGTTTTCCCTCCTTCACTCAGTTGCTCCGTTTCTTTTTGTGTTTTTTATTTTTTATCATTTCTCTTTGTATGGTTTCATAAGTTCTATTATCATAATGATAAATTTATAGCTTTATGGATATAGTAATCAATGGCAATCAAGTCAGATAATAGAGTAATACATAGATTTATACGGGAAATTTCTGCGTATGAATTTGGCGGAGAGTTATACTCTCAAACAATTCCTTTAGACACACAAGCTTATGCGATTTATCCAAATGAAGAAGGAAATCGTTTCTTTTATGTTATTGGTGATGGTGAGCATACTTATACAGAAATTCGTGACGGAAAAGGAAATGGAGAAGCGTATAAAGAATATCCTGTGTTTGATAAGGATAATCTTAATATATTTGTATCTGGTGTTGAGCAAGAAACTGCTGAAAGAAAAGCTGCTGATAAACTGTTACAACTTCAAATCGATAATGAAAAATTAACTCGTGAACAAATTGATGAATATTTACAGCAACAAATAGATGATAATGACGAATCTATTTCTGAAATACAAAGAAGTTTAACTAAAGAGGTGTTTGAAAGAAAGCAGGCGGTTGAGGAAGAAAGAGTTGCCAGAACAAGCAGTGATGAGAGTTTAACTGTAAAACTTGATAAAGAAATTGAAGAAAGAAAACACTTTGATGAGCTTTTAGATGACGCTTTGGGTGAGGAAATTCAAAATCGTGAAGCTGCTATAACTAGTTTGTTTAATGAATTAAAAACAGATATAGACAATCACGTTAACGATAAAGAGAATCCACATCAAGTAACTAAAGATCAAATTGGTTTAGGTAATGTAGACAACGTTTCGGATTTAGATAAGCCTGTTTCAATAGCAACTCAAAAAGCTATAGATGAAATAAGTGTGTCTTTATCTGATGAAGAAACGAGAGCCACATCAAAAGAGAATGAATTAGAATTAGCTATAACAAATGAAGTTTTAAGAGCAACACAAGCTGAAGAATTGTTATCTGATACAAAATTAAATAAAATTTCAGATGTAAATAAAGTATACGGTACAGATTCTCAAGGTAATCAAATTGGATATGATATAGATTCGTTTGGTAAAGTAGATGATATTAAAATCAATGATATTTCTATTGTGTCGGATAAAATTGCTAATCTTGGTACAATGGCAAAAGAAAATGTTTCGGATTATTATACTTCTTCACAAATTGATTCTAAAAATTATCAAACGGAAAACCAAGTAGAAACAAAAATTTCGGATAAATTAGAAGATTATACAACAACTTCAGAATTACAGGCAAATTATGTTGCAAAAGAATCTGGAAAAGGTCTGTCTACAAATGACTACTCTAACACAGATAAAGAGAAAGTTGATTCTTTAGGTACAATGTCAACAAAATCTGCAGCTGATTATTCTACTAAAATTGTTGCTGACACATTATATGCCGATAAATCTGTCGAACAAGCATTATCAACAGAAATAACAAATCGTGAAAATGCTGATACAAACTTACAGTCACAAATAGATGCGATCACAGCTTCTTCAGATGTTACAGATATTGTTGGTAGTCATGCTGATTTGGAAAATTATGACACGACATCACTTGCACCGAATAGTATTATCAAAGTATTACAAAATGAAAACAAAAACAATGAAACAACGTATTATCGCTGGATTGTTGAAGAAAATATTGGTCATTGGTTTTTGATTGGAGAAGAAGGTCCTTATTACACAAAATCTGAGGCTGATTCTAAATTTGTGTCTCAAGAAAGAACAATTAACGGAAAAGCTTTATCTAGTAATATTATTTTAAGTGCATCTGATGTTGGGGCTGACTCTTCAGGATCAGCAGCTATAGCAGAACAAAACGCAAAAGATTACACTGATAGTTTGGCCAGTAATTATGCAACAGCTGCTCAAGGACAGTTGGCTGATACTGCTGTTCAACCTGATGATTTGGCTACAGTTGCTACATCTGGTGATTACAATGATTTATCTAATCTTCCTGAGATACCTTCTGCTCAAATACAATCAGATTGGAATCAAACAGACGATAAAGCATTGGATTATATTAAAAATAAACCAATTATTCCAGAAGGTGTTATTGTAGATCAAACATATGATTCAGCATCAACTAATGCACAATCTGGTATAGCTGTTGCTCAAGCGATTAGTGGAAAACAGGACATTCTCACATCAGGAAGTAACATCACAATCGAAAATGGTGTTATTAGTGCTACAGATACAACTTATACAGCAGGTGTTGGAATTAGTATTGAAAATGGAGTTATTTCTAACACACAGACTTCTGCAGAGTGGGGTAATATCACAGGTACGTTATCAGAACAAACTGATTTAAAAAATGTTTTAGATACTAAAGCAGATCAAGAAAATGTTTATACTAAACAAGAAATAAATAATTTAATGTCAAGCATTGTTGTCGCTACAGTATATGATTATGGAGATGAATAAATGTCTTTATATATTGGAAATAAAAGATTTGTACCTAGTATATTCGGGGGATCAGTTGGAAGCAATGTTTTGGCGAAAGATTGGATAACTGGAAAAAGTAGTGCATCTGAATTAACTCAATTAGATTTAAATGAAATCACAAGTGTTAGACCTTATGGTTTTGCTGGAACTACAAAAGACGGAGATCTAATCCTTCCAAATTGTGAGTCTGTGAGTAATGATGGTTTTGCATATTTCTCAGCGAATTCTGTCTCTTTACCAAATTGTACTCAAGTTTCATCAAATGCTTTTAGATCTATGCATAATGTTTTACGAGTAGATATTCCTAAAATTCGATATATTTCTTCATATTGCTTTGGTTATTCTGAGAATCTAAGAGAAGTAAACTCACCGATGATAACTCATGTGAATGATTATTCTTTTCAAGGTTGTACAAGTTTACAAAAAGTTACTACACAGAATGTACAAATATTTGGGGATTATGCTTTTGATAATTGTACAAACTTAGAATCTGTAGACACTTCATCAGGAGTTTATTTCTATAGATATTGTTTTTCAAACTGTAAAAAAATAGATTCTTTAGACTTTTCTTCAGCATACGACATTTATTACCAAGCTTTTTACAATTGTACAGGTCTAAGAAAAATTTGGCTACCTTCTAGTGTATATAGAATACGTCATAGTGGTTCTAACTATCCATTTTTTGGTGTAAACCCAAACTGTTTAATTTATACAAATGTTGAAAATGAAAGCTCTGTTCCATCAGCTTGGTCACAATATTGGAATAATTATAGTACATCAAGTAAATTAAATGTATTTTATGGATCTACTTATGAAGACTTTGTAAACGAAACTCTTCCTACATTTCCTTATAACTTTACTATAACTGCACCATCAGATTGTGTTGTTAAAATTACTTATTATGGAATGGAAAAGATTACAAATTCTATTACGATGCAAGAGGGAACAACTGCTACATATACAGTAGAAAAAGAGGGTTATGTACCTATTTCAGGAAGTGTAACAATGGAAACAAGCGATGTACTAGTTACAATCACTTCTGAACAAATGGTACCTATTCCATCTACATTGGATATCTCTTATGAAAATGCTTCTACTGGAGACAATGCAAAAATCTTAGCATCATTAGTGGATAATTATAATTTTGAGTTAAACTCAAAAGATCTTTGCTTAACAAATGGTTCAAAAACTTGCGGAGTAGATGCAGCTATAGAATCACATGGATTTATTGTTGTTCGTCCAAATTTTGAATCTGTGCTAACGATAGATGCAGCTATAAATTCTGAGAATGGTTATGATTACGGTGGTGTTTATGTAGACACAAAAGTTTATGAACCAAGTTGGCAAGAAGTTCGTAATGATCAAAATTATGGAACTGGTACATATTTAATGCGTGTATGTGGTAATGTTCAAAGATCTAACTATACAATGGCATTACATAAGGATACAACTTATTACTTAAACTTCTTTTATGTAAAAGACTCCTATTTAACAATGCCAGATAAAGTTTATTTCTATAATATCAATTTAGAAAAAGAAGCTGAAATAGATATTTTTGAACAAATTATTAGTAATAGTCAAATAACAAGTGTTGATAACTCTGATATAACAAGTGTTCCATCTTACACATTTTGTGGGTGTAGTTATATACAATCCATCAATTTACCTAATGTAACAACATGTGGAGATAACTCATTTAGCCAATGCTCTAGACTATCAAACGTAAATGTAGTTAATTTAACAGAAGCTCCGTATTACTGTTTATCAGATAACCATACGCTACAGAGTTTAGATTTACCTAATGTTACAAGAATTAGACCAAGTGCTTTTCAAGATTGTGAAAATTTAAGAAAAATTTGGTTGTCAAATAAATGCTTAATAATAGATGAAACACAAGGTTGGGACTCGCCTTTTTATAATGACAAGAACTTAACGTTATATACAGATTTGACATCGGCACCTGTAGGATGGGGATTGAATTGGAACGTTGTAGATAGTAATTCTAATACAATAAATGTAGTATGGGGTGCAACACACGAAGAATTTGAGAACGCTTGAGGAGTGCAAATATGACGATATTGAATAACGATTACACAAGCTTTATAAAATATTGTAATAATGAAATCGTTTCATACGAATCTAAGAACATCACAAACATAAGGTATAGTGCGTTTCATGGAAACAATCATATTAAGAGTTTATCTTTTCCAAAAGTTACTACATTAGATAATTATTGCTTTTCGTCTATGAACAATTTGGAACAATTGAATTTACCAAATGTTACTTGGTTGGGTTCACAGTTTCTCATGGGAAATTCTAAAATTAAGAGTTTATCTTTTCCAAAAGTTTCAACTATGGAATATGGATTCGTTTTCGAAGGTGTACTTGGTTTAGTATCGTTATCAATGCCAAATTGTACATCAATACCAGAACGTTGTTTTCGTAGATGTGAATCTCTAACAACGTTGGATTTTATAAGAAATGTGACATATATCGGAACAGAAGCATTTGGAATGTGTTATTCATTAACAGATATGTCTTTAGATAGTTTGATAACGTTAGATTCAAAGGCATTCTCAAATTGTACTAATCTCAGAAAAATTTGGATACCTTCTAGTTGTTTAACTATAAACGCAAAAGATGACAACAATCAAGAAAATGTAGCTTGGTCACCTTTTTACGGTTGTAATTCTAATTGTGTAATATACACAAATGCTACAGCACCAAATACGAATTGGTCTAATTATTGGAATTATTACGATGATACTCACAAGTTAGAGGTATGTTGGGATGCTACTCTTGAAGATTATGAAAACGATAGTTATAGAAATAAATCTACTCTAGAAAATATTGTTGATGGTAGTATAAGGGAAATTGTATATGATGAACCTATGACAGCATTAGAAGCGTTTGGTATGACTGGAGTTTCTTTTTTACACAGTATATCTTTGAAAGAAATTACAATGATACCAATGCATTATTTTGAAGACTGTTTTGGTTTGAAAAAAATCACAAGTGAATCTTTTCTTAAATTGACACTTATACGAGGTGGTGGATTTACAAGTTGTGGAGGATTAACAGAAGTAGACATACCTAGTGTATTACAAATTGAAGAAGTTGCGTTTCAAGCTTGCCATTCTTTAAGAAAAATATGGATTCCGTCAACATGTACTAAATTAGGTAGACAATTGTTTGTGTATGCCACAAATTTAACTGTTTATACAGATGCTAGTGAAAAACTAAACGATTGGGATGAGAATTGGAATTCAACGAGTTGGGATAATACTTCTTTTGCTACAGTGAAGTATAATTCTACTCATGATGAATATTTAGCAGCTTAATTTGGAGAAAGTAATGGATAAGACAGAATTAGGAATATGGTTAAACAAGAATGTCACTAGTTTCAGCTCTTCGAAGATAGTAAAGTTGGCTCCTGGTGCTTTTTCAAATCAGAGTGATTTGACAAGTATCAATTTACCAAACGTAACAATATTACCTCCTTATGCGTTTTATGAATGCTATAATATAACACAATTTATAACGGGAAAATTAACGAGATTAGGAGATTTTAGTTTAACGGATTGTTATTTGATTCCTTCTCTTGATGTTTCTGGAGTTAAATACTTAGGAAGGAATGTTTTCGGTGGAAGCCATTTGACCAAAATAAAAGTACTAGATTTTAAAAATTTAGAAACAATGAGTTATAATTGTTTTTGGAAATCAACGTTTGAGAAAATTTGGCTTCCTTCTACGTGCGTTATAATTGGTGAAAACTTTCATGAAAAAGCTTCTGAAGTAGATACTGTCATTTATACAGATGCAACGGAAAAACCTTCATCTTGGAACAATGAATGGAATTATTGTGGTCACACTGTAATGTGGGGTTCAACACACGAAGAATTTGAAAACGCTTAAATTTAAATATAAAGCAATAGGAAAAACAAAATGGTAACACAAACTGACGTAAATAAGCTTATAATTAGAAAAAATCTGACAAAAGCTAAATATGAAGAATTATCTCAAGCTGGAGAAATAAGTCCTAATGACCTTTGTTTTGTAGAAGATGACATTGATTCAGAACCTCAAGAAGGTAGTGATGCTTATATTACATCTGGAGTTGTTTATAATGCGCTTAAAGGTAAAGTGGATAAAACATCGGCTACAAGTGTTGTTTACGGTACAGATGCACAAGGATATCCAGCAACTTATGCTGTTTCTTCTTTTGGAGCAGTCGATGATGTACAGGTTAACGGTGTCAGTGTTGTATCAAACAAAGTAGCAGTAGTAAATGTACCTACACAGCAAGATATGGAAACTGCTCTTGCTACTAAACAAGACGTGTTGACTGCTGGTAGTGGCATTTCCATTTCAAATAATATTATTTCCGCAGATATATCTACTGTAAATTGGTCAGATATAAATGATAAGCCTACATTTGCTGATGTTGCCACAAGTGGTGATTATAATGATTTAGTGAACAAACCAGTTAATGTATCAGAATTTAGCAATGATGCAAATTATGTAACAGAGAGTCAATTAGAAACTAAACAGGACACTTTAGTTAGCGGTACAAATATTAAAACTATCAATAACCAATCTCTTTTAGGAAGTGGTAATATTGATATACAGGGTGGTGGTTCTAGTACTGCAGAAGAGATTGTAAATGCTAACGAAGCTACAGGTGCTATAAGTCCTTTGAAAGTTTGGCAAGGCACTGAACAAGAATGGACTAATGGTAAAGGTACTGATTGGTATAACTGGAAAACTAATGCAGCTTTTGGTGTTAAACAGACTAATAATTTCTTAAGCGTACAGGACTTAACTTCTATTGTATCTGACCAAAACATCTATATTGGTTACAAATATAATACTACAAGCTACATTTATTCAACAGATGGAGTAAATTGGAGCAGTGGAACATTTCCTTCTCCAGTTGGTTATTGTATAAGTGTAGATAACGGTTTTATTTTCACAAATGAATCTGATGACTCAAAAATTATGTTTTCTTCTGATGGCATAAATTGGACTGAGG
>CAMESA010000007.1 GCA_945935945.1 uncultured Mollicutes bacterium
GGAAAAATTAAATCAAAAGGTTTTTATTTATCTAATGAGAAATTTGGTAAAGCGACTTCTAAAATCCTTTGTAATCTTGTGACTGGACAATCTCCTCTTGAAGGTACTGAACCTAGGGATTTTGTTATTTTCAAAAGACACGGTATAGGTGAAATATATGATGGTAAAACTAGAGAAAAACTTGAGGGCCGTAGTTTAGCTTTTGTTGTAGGTTACCCAAATGACCCACGTACTCAAAGTTATTATAGTCGTAGTAGAAATGAGAGAGAAGTTGCTAAAAAAGATGAAAATGGAAAACCTGTATTAAATCAATATGGTGAACAGGTTATGGAAAAAATAAACAGTGAGAGTAAAATATCTGGTTTTACGGATTATATGTTGTTGGTAGATGATTTAAACACACTGAAATTAGAGGAAATAAATACAAGAGAATATATAAACTTTGCTAAAAATCTACTTGGAAAAGAAGAGGATTTTGGTCCATACTATACAGAAGGTTATTTAAAATCAGACGAACCTACTTTTATGCAAGCATTAAATCCTTTTAAAAATAACACTGATCCGTATCCAACAAAAGCAGGAATGATAAATCGTAATTTCTTGTTCGAATGTGATTATTTAACAAAAGAAGAACAAGAAGAGATGATTAAGAGAGTAGAAGAATATACTTATAGAATTGTTTGGTCTGGACATAGAAGTTATCACATTGTTGTGAGAATAGATGCACCTATTCCTTCTACAAAATATAGAAAAGTTTGGGAATTTTTGCGTAGTAAGCTTAGGTTCACAGGGGCTGATGAGATGTGCAATCAACCTTCTAGATACACAAGAGTTCCAGATCAAATCAATCCAAAGACAGGGGAAATGCAAACCCTTTATAGTGAACGTAAATATGTGTTTAATACAGAGAAGATTTTAGAAGATTTACCAGTATTACATGAAAAACAAATTACTCCTACAAAATTCAAGGGTGAGCCAACAATTGAAGCTTTACAGAAACATATTGCTAAACAGGATTGGAGTGAAGGTAATAGATTTGCAGCTTGTCAAAAGTTAAGTCCATGTCTTATTTCTTTGGTTAGTTTAGAAACTTTATATGAAATGATACCGTGTAAATTAGATAAAGACCATAAATACGTGATTAGAAGTAAAAGAAGAGCTTGGGAAAAAGAAAAAGCGGAAGAAGAAAGTTGTCCTGACGTTTATGAAATAATTGATGGAAAAGTAGTATAATTGACTTTACTTTAGCATAAACTTTTTGTATTCTCAATAAAGAAAGGAATTTGTATGATTACCATAGGGAATTTACTAAATGGTGTAAAAATAAGTTTTGAAACCAGAGGAGTTGATGATGAAACTGCAGATTTTTTGTGGAATCAACTCTCTCCTAGTAAAATAAAACAGTTTACTGAAGAAACTGGACACAATCTTGTTGTTTATGATAAAAAAGGTGAACAAGTAGCTGTTTTAATAGAATATGGAGAAACTAAGCATTTACATCAGAAAGTTTATAATGTTCGTTGTGGAAAAAGTTTTAATGAGGAATAAAATGAAATTAGGTATACAATATTTAGAAAATTACAATAAAGAATGGGGACTTGTTTCATCTAAAGAAGGTGATTCTGGATATGATTTAAGAGCAGCTATATCAGAACCAATTGTGTTATCTCCTGGTGAAAGAAAAGTTGTTCCAAATGGCATTAAAACTCAATTGTACTCTAGTATAAATGTAGAAATTCAGATTCGTCCTAGATCTGGTCTTGCTGCTAAAAAAGGTATAACTGTTGTAAATGCTCCAGGGACGGTGGATTATTCTTATCGTGGAGAATTGATGACGATTTTATTAAACACAGGTAATGAAGATTTTGTAATTAACCCTGGTGACAGAATTTCACAAATGGTTATATGTCCAATTTATAAACCAGAGGTTTTTGAAATCAACGAGGTTAATGAAACAGATCGTGGTGATAACGGTTTTGGTTCTTCTGGAGTATTGTAGATGTCAGAAAAGAAACAATACCCATCTATTGAAGTATTGAAAACGGCTGTTGAAGCATTGAAGAAGATGGATGAAGACGAAAATAGATGGCAAAAAACTTTTGATGAGATGTTTAACGGTTCATGGTGTATTCCTAGTTATTACGATGAACCAAGACACGCAATTTGTGCAATGATTGAACAAATTTTTGATGATCCTGCTGGCCAATATGGATCACAATTTTCTTGGTGGGTATATGAAGCTGAATATGGAACAAAAGAAGGTATTGCTGATTCTATGAAAGAAGCTGATGGCACACCTATTCCAATGGCTACTGTAGAAGATTTATATAATTATTATATTTCAAGATAAGAATTTGATTAAATAGAAAGGAAAATAAAATGAAGAGGGATTCACTTGTAAAAATCGGAATGCAAGCTGAAAAGCAAAGACTTTTTGTGGAGAAGTTGAAAAAAGCATCTCCAAATGTCAAAGAAGATTTCGATGTTGTAATGGAAAAAGTTTATGGGAACTTAGCATATCAATTTAGAGTGTTATGTGAACGTGGGTATTTCAATCATCTCAATCAAGAGGATTATATTCACTATTTAGAAAATGAAATTTTATGTCTTAAATTGTTAAAAGAAGATTTAATTGATAACGAAGGAATTCTCTAATGAAAAAAATCATTGCTTTAACAGGTCAAGCTGGTGCAGGTAAAGATACACTTGCCAAATTGGTTATTGACTATGCACCATTAGCCGAGGATGGATCTAATTGTTGGGTTAAGATGTCTTTTGCTTCTCATTTAAAAGACGTTGTTTCTTTGTTATTTGGTATGGATAGAACTATGTTAGAAGGTGTTACTCCAGAAGATAGAGAAAAAAGAGAACAACCAGATAAATTTTGGTCTGCTAAAATGGGAAAATCGTTTACACCTCGTTATGCGTTACAATATTTAGGAACAAATCTTTTGAGAAATCAATTACATGAAAATATTTGGGTTGATTGTCTAGAAAAGAAGATTGATGAATGTGATTCTAATATTCTTGTTACAGATGTTAGGTTTAAGAATGAAATTGCAATGCTTAGACGTAAAGGTGCAATGTTTGTTCGTATGGAATTTGAAAAGAAGCCATATTACTGGGATGTTGTATATAAAAATAATCTTTTTGAACCTCTAAGTGATCAAGAAAAAAGAAAATTAGAAGAAATTAAAGATACTGTACATAGTTCAGAAACAGATTGGATAGGTATAGATAATCCTTCTTATATTTTTACGCATAGAAATGATATTGAATTGTTAAAAGAAGATTTGATAAACAGTGATCTTTGGAAATGGATTACAAACGATATTTAAAAAGGAATAGATGAACAATGAAACAATATCTCGATTTATTAAAAGACATTATGGAAAACGGAATTGACTGTATGGATAGAACTGGTGTAGGTACTCGTTCTGTTTTTGGTCGTCAAATTAGATTTAAATTTGAAGATGGGTTTCCTGCAGTTACAACAAAGAAATTAGCATGGAAAGCGGTTGTAAGTGAATTGCTTTGGTTTTTAGAAGGTTCAACAACTACTCATAGACTTGCTGAAATTAAAAATGATAATAAGCCATACGAAAAATTGACAGAAAAAGAAAAATTCACTATTTGGAATGCTAACTACGAGTGTCAAGGTAAAGCATTGGGTTATACAGAAGGTGAGCTTGGGCCTGTATACGGGAGTCAATGGAAAAATTTTAATAACGAGGGTGTTGACCAAGTTAAACAAGTTATTGATAAAATCAGAACAAACCCAAACGATAGGCGTTTGATAGTATCTGCTTGGAATCCTGCCCAATTAGATAAAATGGCTCTTCCACCTTGTCATATGATGTATCAGTTTTATGCCAAAGATGAAAAATTGAGTTTGATGTGGTATCAACGTTCAGTAGATTCTGCTACAGGGTTACCGTTCAACATTGCTTCATATGCTCTTCTTTTGTGTATTGTAGCAAAAATGACAAATAAAATCCCAAATGAGTTAATTGGTACTCTTGGTGACACGCATATTTATAAAAACCATTTCGAAGGTGTACAAGAACAATTAAAAAGAACACCGCATAAATTACCAACACTTGAAATGCCTGATATAGATTGGAGTGGTTCTATAGATGATGTTTTAAGACAAGTTAAAACAAGTGATTTTAAACTTATTAATTATGTACATGATGATCCGATTAAATTTGAAATGGCTGTATGATTGGAGCTGAAGATGCTAGATTGTGTTCAAGTTAGATTAGAAAATGACTTTGTTTGGGAACCTTTTTTGAAGAGTTCACAATCTGATGAAGATGCTATAAAAGAATTTTGTAGATATCATCCAGAATATTATCTTAGAAACGTAGAATTAGATGGATATAAGGAATTATGTATTGAAGTTAGAAACAAATGTGGTAATATAAAGAAGTATGATGTCTACATCGATAATTCTAGCAATTTCTCCATAAAAGAAGCTAAAAATTTAGTTCTATAAATCAGAAAGGAAAGAAAAATGGAACAAAAAGTAGAAAAAATGTCTGTTTTAGTCATCAGCTATGATGAAGTTAAAGATTATAGGCAATTTAAAATAGCAATATTAAAAAGTTTTAATTTAAATTTTGTTAATAAAATCTATTTTGTTGAAAAAGAGAAGTTTACAGAAGAAATGAAAAGGTTCTGTAAAGAATTTAAGATGGATTTTGAAGCAATAACACCACTACCTGCAAAACTTTCGAATGATCAAAGCGAAAAGCTATCTAAAGTTAGAGGTTTGATAGTGTTTAACAATGGTGAAGATAAGAAGATAAAGAAATACGAAACTTTTGTTAAAAAATTACCTGTTTATATCAGTATTTGGAAAACAAAGAACGGAAATTTGATTTTGAAATAGAAAGGATTAAAAGTGAACGTATGGTTAACATCAGATTGTCACTTTTCACATAGAAACATACTGAAGTTAGGAAAAGGAAGACCTTTTGATAATATTGAAGAACATGATCAAACACTTATTAACAACTGGAATAGTGTTGTAGCTCCTGGTGATGTTGTATATGTTCTTGGGGATATGTTTTTTACTCTAGATATGGGTTATATGGAGTATGTTTTAGGTCAATTGAATGGTTCTAAACATTTAATACTCGGAAACCATGATAGAACTAAGATACAAGCCTACTTATTAAACAAAAATCTTTGGCAATCTATAAGAGATAATAACTCTATAAATTGTACTTTGGCAAATGGTAAGACAATTAGAGTTATCATGAGTCATTACCCTATTTTAGAGTTTAATGGGGCATATCGTCAATGTTATATGCATGCTTATGGGCATATTCATGATATAACGAATTATGATTATATTTATAGAGAGCTAGGGTTTAAAGCAGTAAACGTTGGAGTTGATGTAAGTGGTAATATTGTAAACACAGATCCATTTACACCAGTTAACATTGAAAACGCTTGGCTACAAGCGAATCTTATAGCAAAAGGAAATACAGATGAAGCTTAAAATAATTAAAAATCCAGACATAAAGATATTTGAACAAGTTACCGCAGATGTAAAAGCTTGTAATGGTCAATGCCCTTGTTTTTACCCTATGGATAAAGATGATAAAGATTTTCGTTGTGTTTGTAAAAATTTTAGGGATCAACAAGAGCCAGGTCCGTGTCATTGTGGTAGATATGTTAAAATCATTGTAGAAGAATAAGCAGTAAGGTTCTTGTCCTTTCGACCTTATTGTTTATAGTGGCCCTCTCTAAAAAAGAGGGTCATTTTTTTAGTTCTAATAGGGTATAGTGTTATTTTGTGAGTTTAAGTAAATGAAATACTGGTTTATGCTTTTTATTGCTTTTGCTATGGCAATTATATCATCCCTGTTAACTGCTTTTGGTATGTCTGATTTGTTTTCAGGTGTAGGTATGTTGATTCTGACGATGTTTGTTGTCATTGACTTAGGACGATTTCTCTTATTTAACTTTTTGGTAGATGAATGGAATAATCTGAGAAAAGTTAAGTATTTTATTGTTATAATTTTATGCTCATTGTTTGTCTATTCTGGTATAGGTATATTTTCAAAGATGTCTTCTTTAGTTTCGTCACAAGTCGAAGAAGCTATGATAAATGTGACTTCTATAAATAAAGCAACTCAAAATGCTAACATAAAAAGAAATAGATCAGAAGATTTAGCGAAAATAGCACAAGATGAATATAAAAACACCTTATCTTGGAATGAAACTGATTATCAAAACTGTATAAAAAGAGCTAGAGGTAATGTTAATTCTGAAAACAATTGTAATAATACGAAAAGAAGACTTGATAAAAACGCTTTAACGGCCCTACAAACGTCATTAAAAGAAGCAAATGAAAACTTACTAGGGATTGAGGAGATTACACTTCAGGAGTCAAAAAATAAGTCACAAGTATCACACGTTTTAATGACAATATGTAAAATGTCTCAAAGAAAGTGTGATAATTACGATGATCTTCAATTGGCATTAAGTATTATCATTTTTTTAGTGATAATAGGTACAGATTATCTTCAAATCGCTATTGTTCTTGCTGTTAATACTCGTAAAAACAAAATTATTAATAAGGAAGAAAAAATTGATGAAAAACAAGAGGTTAAAATAGAATATCAACAACCTATGAGTTTTCAAATGGTTCCTCAAACTGTAGAAATTAAACTTCCAGAAACAAAACAAGAGACAAAAAAGATAGACGAAAAAAAGGAAGAAATTGTTAAGCCTGTGGATAAAAAAGAACAAGAAAAAATAGTTCAACATCATCCAAAAAAATTTAGTTTCAGATAAATCAACAGGTTACAAATTTTCTTTTTAAAAAGTCAAAAAATTGTTTTTACTTTTCATTTAATTTAAGTTAAAAAGATTTAAAATAGGTTGTTCTAGAATCCACTACCCTAAAATTTTAGATTAAGAAGGAAGGAATTTTAATGGCATATTTTGTACAACTAGAAGAGACTTGGTTAGACTACCCTACTCCTGATGGAAACGCTGTTATAGCTTATTTTTGTGGTTGTGAGCATCATTGTCCAGGTTGCCATAGTCCACTTCTTCAACAGGATTATGAATATGCTGAATCAAAAGAAGAAATTTTAAATAGGATTATAGATTATACGAATCGTGCAGATACCAACAAACTTGTGTTTCTTGGTGGTGATCCTTTATACTCAAAAAATTTAGAATTAATAAAATATCTTGTGAGTAACTTATCAAATAAATATGACATCTGTATATTCACTGGATATGATATTGATTACGTTAAAAAAATTGCATTAAAAGGTGTTAAATTTTGGAAATGTGGAAGGTTTGACATCAATAACGTAAGAAAATCAATGAAAACTGATGAAGAGTATGTTTTAGCATCTCCTAATCAAAACTTTTATGACGGTAATTACAAACAATTATCAACTAATGGTATTTTAAAATTTTAACAATTTAATGGAAGGTAATACTCATGTCTGAAAAAAAGCCTATTAAAGTAACATATCCAAAATTTAATCCAAATGAGGAAAATCCATATCAAGAAGAAATGGATAAATTAGTAGATATTAGTTTAGCACAAGCAGGTACTACTCGAACACGCAAAAATATTATTGAATGTCTAACAAAATCTTTAAAATCAAAATACGGTATAGTAGACAAAGAGGAATTAAAAGAAAAAGTAAATAAATTCATGAATTTACACGGTTTGGGTGAAGAAAATTTTGATCCATTGGCTATTATTTCTAAATTAATTTTTGGCAATTTAGAAACTGTTAATGATTTATCTGTTGATGCGAATGCCAATAAGAGCTCAAAAAATACAGAAGGCATTTGTGCAGAAGCGATGTTACCATATAAAAAATTAGTTGGTTATGATTATTTATATCAGACTTTAAAAGAGTTATATGGAAAAAGCGAAGCCGAAAAATGTTGTGCTTCTATGTATGATTTGTCTTTATTTTTACATGATGCAACAAATATTTTAAAACCATATTGTTATTGTATTGATGCCTCAAAAATTGTAACAGAAGGACGTAATTTTGGGCAAGTACATTCTGGTCCAGCACATCGTATTTCTACTTATGTTACAACATTAGGAGATACTATTAGAGAAATCAGTTTTAATATTGCTGGAGCTTGTGCTATAGGTACATTTTTCTTAGATATTGCTAATTTAGCTATTTATCGTGAACGCATTACTTTAGATGATCTGAGAAATGATAGAAAAATACGTAAAGCCGTATCAAATAACATGCAGCAATTTATTTATACAGTAAATCATTATAGCAGATCTGCAGTTGAAAGTCCATTTACAAATGTTTCTTTGTTTGATAGAGAAAAACTTAGAAATTTAATTGGTGAAGATAATTATGCTTGGTATTTTCCTAAAAAAGCTGCTGTAATTGAAGATAATGGATTAGAAAATACAAAAGAAGCGTTTAAAGAATTTGTATTAGATTACATTGAAGAATTGCAAGAGATTTATATTGATGTATTTGATGCTGGTGATCCTCTTCGTAATGGCTTGCAATTTCCATTTCCTGTAACAACAATTAATTTAAGTACAACTGTTGACGAAAATGGAAAAACTAGATTAACTATTCCACCATCAGAAAATCGTTTATTGGAATATGTATCACATAAAGACGTTTCTAAAGAAAATTGGTATGTTTCTAGTGGTACGAAAGTAGCTAGTTGTTGTAGATTACTTTCTGATTCGGAAATGTTAGGTCTTGGTTCTGGAGTTAATTCTTTTGGCGGTTCACAAGTTTCGCTTGGTTCTCATCGTGTTGTAACTATTGATTTTTCACGTTGTGCATATGAGGCAGAATCTTATGATGACTTTAAAAAAATTATTACAGATCGCGTTGAAGAAATGACAAAAATACTTAAAGCTCATCGTATATTAATTCATAAATTAGAAAAATATGGAACTCAACCGTGGATTACAAATGGTTTTATTAATATGTCGCATATGTTTTCAACATATGGTTGTGCTGGATATGTTGAAGCAGACGAAATTCTTAAATTTAAGTTTAATCATTGTGATTTTGATTATATGAAAGATTTCTTAGTGTATTTCAATCAAGAATGTGCACGTATTGGTGAGCGAGAAAAAATGATTTGGAATATCGAAGCTGTGCCTTTTGAAGGAGGTTCACCGAAGGCCGCAAAAGCAAATAAACTTTTGTTTGCAGATGAAAACGGTTATTATGTAATAGATTAAATAATTTAATTGGAGTAAATAAAATGCGTAAATTTAAAATGCCTGATTTGTTAGCCAATCAATGGTGTTCACTTTGGAAAGATTATACTTTAGCTGAAAAAATGAAAAGAGATGGAGAAATAAATGCTCTTATGAGTGGAGGTTCAATTATACATAATAATATTGATGGAAATATTACAGCTACACAAGCAAAAAATCTTATTCAAAAAGCCGTAGAAAATAATGCAGAACATTTTGCTTTAAATTCAGTTTATGTTGAATGTCAAGAATGTGGTAAGGTGCATAAAGGAAAATTTGATCAATGTCCAAATTGTGGTTCAACAAAATTGAATTTTTTTACAAGAATCATAGGCTATTTTAGTAAAGTAAATAATTGGTCTGAAGATAGGCGAAAATATGATTGGCCTAATCGTAAGTTTACTTCTCAAGAATCAATTAATGAACAATTAAAAAATTAAATTTTAATTTAAATTTGTTTAAAAAATCTCTTCTTGTTGTCATTTTTAATAGTTCTATATATTATTAAAGATAATAAGGGGAGATTTTTTATGTTTAAATTAATTTGCAAAAAGTATAATTTGAATTTAGATAAATTTTATAGAGATTACTATTTAGATAAAGTTAAAAGGGGTGAAAGAATAAATAAAGAAGATTTATACTATTGCTTCATAGAATCGAATTTGCAGTTACAAGAATGTAAAGAGGTATTTGATGTAAGTTATAGTAAATTGAGGGATGATCTACGCTATTATGGTATATTTAAATCACCTATTCAGCAACAACGCAATCGTGAAAAGAATTGTATTGACAAATATGGAGTTATAAATCCAAGTTGTAGAAAAGAAGTAAAGAAAAAACGTATACAAACAAATTTGGAACGTTATGGATATGAAAATTCTTCGATGAACCCAGAAATAAAGGCAAAAACATTAAAAACAATGAATGAAAGATATGGTGGTAATGCTCCAATATGTGATAGAGAAATTTTAGAAAAGATTAAGCGAACAAACTTGGAACGCTATGGAGCTGAATGGCAATGGCAAACAGAAGATGGTAAAAAACGTAGAGAAGACGTTTGTTTAGAAAAGTACGGTGTAAAATATCCTGCTTCATTATCAGAAACTCAAGAAAAGATAAAACAAACCAAGCTTAAAAAATATGGTCGTATAAATATTGGGCAATTTGGCACAGAAGAACATAAAAAAGCCATTAAAGAAAAATATGGCGTTGACCATGTAATGCAAAACGAAGAAATAAAAAACAAAATTAAACAAACAAATTTAAAAAAATATGGTGTAGAAAACGTATTTCAATTACCAGAAGTTAAAGAAAAAGCTAAACAAGCGATAATAGATAAATATGGTGTAAAATCAATAAGTTGTATACCAGAAATAATAGAAAAGATGAAAGAAGGTAGAGCAAGATGGAGAGAATCACCTGAATATCCAGAAAAGCGTAAATTAATGACAGAACATGGCTGGGAGACACGTAAAAGAAATGGTACCTGTAATAGTTCTAAAACTGAAAATAAAATTTTTGAATTATTAAAACAAAAATTTATTGATGTAAAAAGAGAGTACAAATCTGAATTATATCCCTTTCATTGTGATTTTTATATACCATTATTAGATTTATATATTGAATATCAAGGTGACTGGAGTCATGGTAGCAAAGGAAATGTTATTTATGGACCATTTGATAAAGATAATATAGATCATATTAAAATTCTAAATGAATGGAAAGAAGGTAGTAAAAAAATAGCTAATGAAAAGAATACAGTTGGAAAAAGAAATAGATACACAAATGCAATTGAAGTCTGGACAATTCGTGACCCATTGAAACGTGAAACAGCTCGTAAAAATAACTTGAATTGGATTGAGTTTTTCACAATAGATGAGTTTATGAAATGGTACGATACAATTTAGTCACATAAACGTAATTTTGACTTTACTTTTTCTGATTTTTCTGTTATAATACACTCATTAACAAAACGAAAGGGTAGAGAATGTCGGAACAAGAAAAAGTTATAAATACAAGATTTTATGATGGTACTTCTGTATTTAACAAAAAGAAAGAATCATCCAAAGCAACTCAGATTATATGTTCAGCTTATGATAAATGTGAATTATATGCGAAAGGAAGATGTGTATGTAGAGGTTTTAATCTTTTTTCTTGGAATAATTGTAAATTTGGTAAAGTAAAAACAATTAGTGGTCCAACAAGAAGAGCGAAATCTTTTAGTACATTTCAGCGTGTATATAAAGAAAGTGATACGTATGAGAAAGTAAAAGCCACAGAAGATCAAAAAATTTTTAGAGTTAGTGGATATATTGGTGTTAAATTCAAATATGTTGGTTATGACGATGAAAAGAACTGTTTGACCGATCCAACATTTACTTCTGGTAACTGGGAATTCATAGAAGAAGAAAATTTCAATAACGATTTTATACATCACGTTTGTACTTTTGAACCACGTGCTATGATGGGTGGTATTATTAAAAGTTATCAAAAAGAAGCAGTTCCAGAGTTTTTGTATCAATTAAAAACTTATTTACCAGACATATACAATAGATTTGTACAAGAGTATTCTGAATTTAGTGTAAAAGAAGTGAATTATGTCGGTAAAAAAGCCTATGCTAAAACTCTTCGTAAAGGATGTGTAATTAAAGGGTTCACATTTGATGGAGAATGTTTATATAATCCAAATTACCACATTACTTTTTTCTTTATTGATAATGCACAAACAGAAGTTAAAGTAAAAGTAACTGATGATATGGTAGTTGAAATTACAGATAATTCACAAGTTGATGAAAACACTATGTTCGTTTAATTTTTAGTTCTATATACATATGTTAATTTATCAAAAGGTTAAAAAATGTCAGATTTTCGCAAAAAAATATATAAATTATTAAAAGAAAATGGATTTGTAGATACTTCAAATGGTGATTTAATTAAAACATATATAGATCAATTGAATGAACAGGGAAGTGTAAATATATCTGATCCTAAAGAACGAGCAGCTTTATTTGACTATTGTTATGATCACTATGAAGAATTGCCGTTTGATCCAGATGATTTACGTGCAGAAGATGAATATATATGGTTATCTTAGTTTATTTCAAAGAAGAGGTTAAAAATGCCATTAGTTAGTGTTAAAATAGTCTCAGTTTATGCTGGTGTTGCTCACGAATCTGTAGATGCTGTTGAGGTAAACAAAGACGCTATCGTTATGATTAAAAAAGTCTATTACCCAATTAAAAAAGAAGTTGAAGAAAATGGAAAGATGATTGAAAAGTTTGTAAATAATCCTTTCTATAAGGTATCATTTATGAATGGTGAATCTTTTAGTGTTACAGAAACTGAAAAGAATAAATTGAGTTAATTGAGTAACATTTTAATTGTATAAAAAGAGTTGGTTTGATTATCAACTCTTTCTTTTTATGTTCTATTAGATATAAGGATTTGATTGTTTATAACTTCAACCAATAGGAAAGCAACCAAGATGGGTACACTTAACGAAAAATTAGAGTATTTAAAAGAAACTAAAAGTCAAATTAAAGAAGCTATTATATCGAAGGGTCAAGAGGTATCTTCTTCTGATACGTTTAGGTCATATGCTAGTAAAATTTCAGCAATTGACACCGTAAACAATGAAGATCTAACAGTAAACCCTATGACTTCTGTACAAACATTTACACCTACGCAGGGCTATACTGGTTTTGGTGAGGTTAATGTCAATGCGGTTACGTCAACTATAGATTCAAACATTACTGCTGAAAACATTAAAGCTGGTGTAAGTGTACTTGGTGTTGTTGGTAGCTACGAAGCTCCTGAACCTGTTGTTCAAGATAAAACTGTAAACCCAACGACTTCTTCTCAGGTCATATCACCAGACGAAGGGTACGACGCTTTAAGTTCTGTTACTGTCAACGCTGTTTCAAGTAGCATTGATAGTAATATTGTCGCTGGTAATATCAAACAAGGTGTTACTATTTTAGGTGTAGAAGGTACGGTTGAAGAGCTCAATGGCACAACGTTAGAGGTTACTCCTTCTGCAACAACCCAAATAAATACTCCTAGTGGAGGATATAACGCTTTTACATCCGTAACAACAAACGGTGATGAAAACTTAACTGCTGAAAATATTGCTGAAGGTGTAACAATCTT
Source organism: uncultured Mollicutes bacterium (assembly GCA_945935945.1). Next base: position 13,397 of record CAMESA010000007.1, read on the forward strand.
TGGTGTCACTGGTTCATTCCATGGCGGTGAAGACATTAACAATCAAGATATTACCATTACAACAAACGGCGAATACACTCCTGATGAAGGATACACTGGTTTCGGTACAGTAACAGTTGATACTGAAACTGTAAGCAACGTTGATTTGGCCATAGGTGAAAATGGTACTTATACACCGCAAGAACCATACACGGGTTTTGGAACAGTACGAGCATTGATTCCAGCTACGGGTTCTCAAATTCAGATTACAAACACAACTGGTTCTGAAATAGCTGCAAACGATAAAGTTTGGTTGAATTTTGTTACCAGAGAAGGTGGAACAAGCTTCAGTGGTTCTACGACTTCCAATTATGCTGGTGTCATTTCTGGTAATGGTGATTATGTCATATATGCAAACAAATTATATTCGATAGAGAACAATGAGTTCACACAAGTAAAATTGCTTGACGCTTCTTTTCAAACCTTCTGGGGTTATGGACATAATACAAATGTTGTTTTATTTGCTCAAAACGAGGGTTTAAATGATTCAAAATGGGATATTGTGGATTTAGTAACTGGTAAAGTGAATACTTACGCAAGATACCCAGTAATAAGCAATGGCTTATATTACGCTGACCATTACTATAGTAATTTTAATATTAGAAAATTAAATGTAAACGACTTGACGACATTTGAGTTTACAATTTCTTTAAGCGATGAAGATCTCATGGATAGGAGAGGGTTTGCCTTTCAAGATGAGACTATCGCTGATTCCAATTACTATGCAGCTAAATTGTGGAAAGTCAGTGAAGACAAAACATCTTTCAATCAAGTAGGGTCTTTGACGAAAACAAACCTTGTTAACACCTGTTACATGGGCTTATCTTCTGATTATAAACTTTTGATGCTCATAAATGATAGCCGTAGTGGTACGTATGGAACAATTCAGTTTGCAACCGTAGACAACGAAAATCACGCTATCAGTGGTTATGGATTAGACCAAATGCCTGCCGAGTTGCAACCTTTCTACGCAGGGAACGCTGAGAACAATTATGCTACTTACGTATGGAATCAATGGTCAAACATCTTAACGGTTTCTCATGATAACGGTGTGTTTGCTCTTAAACGTGACCCATTGACAGAAACTTGGACAAATCTGAACATAGAATTACCTGGTTACACTCCGAATAAGAGCAATTATGTATCCTTGAGTGATGATGCTTCAACATGTTTTGTAGCTGGGTCTAATGTATGCACGGTATACAGATTGACTAACACAGCGAAATGGGTAGCTGTTGCGTATGATATCACGAACATAACTAATAAATCCGTTACGGGTACGGCTGTTTCGACAATAGCAAACAACGCTATTGGGAATGTTATCATCGGCGGTGAAGTTGCTTTAGAAGAAAAAACAATCATAGAGAATGGTGAATATACCCCGAGTAGTGGATATGACGGATTTTCTAAGGTAATTGTGAACATTCCTTCGTCTGGTACTGTAATAAACAATCAGAATAAATCTGTTATTCCTAGTGCAATTGAGCAACAAATAACTGCTGATTCTGGTTATACTGGTTTAGGTACGGTAACAGTGTCAGGAGATTCAGATTTAGTTTCTGAAAACATTAAATCAGGTGTTAACATTTTTGGTGTTGTAGGTAATGTAGTTGAATCTAATAATACTACTACAACTATTACACCAACAACATCTTTACAAATGATTACTCCAGATAGTCCTTATAATGGTTTTAGTTCAGTAACAGTTGATGCGGTAACTAACTCTATTGATAAGAATATTGCTGCTGGAAACATTAAAAAAGATGTCACAATACTTGGAGTAACAGGTACTTTAGAAGAAGGTACTGCAATAAACAATCAGGATATTTCAGTAACAACAGATGGTTCATATACTGCAGATGCTGGTTACACAGGTTTGGGAACAGTTACTGTTACAGCTGGTGCAGTTGCCAGTGCAGCTACTCAAAACGAAATAGCTGAAGAACTTATGCTGATAAACGATGGTGCTACAACATTTACGCTTACTGTTTCTCCAACAGATGCTACTCCAGTTATTACTTCAACAACGAATTCTGTTGTATTAACTCCATCAAGCTCTTCTGGTGGTGTATCTGTATATTCAATCTCAGTTAATGCATTAAAGACGTACAGTTATTCTGTTTCAAAAGAAGGATATGTGACATCTACTGGAACAATTAATGGTGGTACCGCAAGTTTAACCGTTACTTTGGTAGCTGAATCATAAGGTGGTGGTGGATTACCAGAAAACTCAGAAATGCCTGAACCTAGTATTGAAAATCCAGGCTAAGATTTATAAATCAGAAAGGGTTCATAAAGAACCCTTTCTTTTTTTTATAATATGATGTTTGAACTTTCTTTTATGTCTTTCTCTTCTTGTTCTTTTAAAAGATATTGATATATAAGTTCGTTTGTACAGGTATTTTCAAGGATTTCTATTTTCTTTTTGATTAAGCTGAAATCACCTGCGCATAAGTGAGGTAATTTATTCAGTTGTTCTTCTGATAAACTAAATTCTTCTCCAAAATATTCTTTTACACCAGCGTTTACATTTTCTGGTTTCATATAATTGAATCTAATTTTGAAGATAAATCTACGCATAGAAGCTTTGTCTATTCTCTCTTTCAAATTTGTTGTCATAATAAGAGGGTATTGAAAGTCTTCCATTTGTGTAAGTAACTCGTTTACTTGTGATACTTCAAATTCACGTTGAGAGTATGTTCTATCGTATAAGAAAGAATCAGCTTCATCAAGTAACAATATCGCTTTTTCTTCACTAGCTTCTTGAAAGGCTGCTTTAATATTTCCCTCAGTTTCTCCTACCCATTTTGCGATTAAATCTGAACTTCTTTTCTTTATAATTGGCATACCTAATTGTTGAGCGATATATCTACCTAATTGACTTTTACCACTACCACTTTCTCCATATAGTAAGATGGCATAGTTTTTTATTTCGGATTTAATTAACTTACCAACAAATTCCTCAAGGTCTTCACTAGCATTGACCATATTAAAATTATAAATTACATCGGTCGGAGGTGTCAGTTTTTCAGTGTATTGTTTACCTTTATCACCAGTATTATCACCTTTTTTTGCTTGTTTTTCAAGAAGAGCTTTTATATCAGGTGGCAAAAAATCAGACACACTTGGATCAATGAATACTTGGGTAAAAAGTGGTATAGTTTGTGTTTTTTCAGGGCTTTCATTCATTTTAATTATCCAACATATTTAATTCGTTTCTCATAAAAGCGTTTTCTTTCTCTAACTTCGCTATTTTCGCTTTTAATTCTTCTATAATCTTATCTTTTTCATCATACACATTTTGTTCAGGTAAAAATATTAAGTTGTCTTCATAATCAGGAGCATTATTACTCATTTTCCCTTTTCCTTTGTATTGTTAATTGTTATATTCCATAGAACTAATTCATTTTAAACAACTTAAAAACAAATGTAAAGTCAATCTTATAATTTGTAGATAAAAAAAACGCTTGCTAGAATTAACCAACAAGCGTTACACTCCTTCTTTTAAACTTTATTCCGTTATCTTAAGTGAGATACGATCATCTGTTTGTTCTGGCAGTTTTATCTGTACTGTGATACGTAATAAACCATTGATGAATTTTACTGTTTGAACTTTTGCGTGTTTTGGTAATTTAAGTGACCATTTAAAATACTTATTAGTGATACCATTATAAAGATATGTTGGTTCAGGATCTGGTTTACAAGAAATGTCTTCTACAAACAATGTATTATCTTTAACATATACATCAAGATTTTCTTTTGAATATCCAGCTAGAGCTAAATCAATGATAAATTTACTCTTATCATATCCTAAATTGTCATCATTACCCTCTTCTTTTGATGTAGGGGCATAATAGATGTTATATCTTGGGAATTTATCTTCTCTATTGATTAAATTGAGTGGAAGTTCGTTTGAAAAGAATTCGTCTACGAAAGATGATAAAGGTGACCTGAAAATACGATCTAAATTGCTGTTAACCAGCGATAATTGCTTATTCATGATAAAATCTCCTAATATTTAAGCAAGATTGTTGTTATTTGTCATAGAACCTTATGAATTTAACCCGAAAGTGGCATTAAACTCCAGTTCTATACAATATATAAGAACTAAATTCTAGAAAGTCAATAGAAAGAAAAGAAATAAATTATGAAAACAAGAATATCACAAAGAAAACCAGGAATGTCTAAATTAGCGTTCAAAAAAATACTCAAAAAGAACTTTAATCCAGCAAAGCAAACTCTAGTTCCTGTTGGTAAGTACAATATTAAGGTTGGAAAATCTGTTAGTGAAGAAAAATGGATCCAGAAGCTAGAAATGGTATTCAATACAAAGATTATACGTGAACAACTTGTCTATGGTCCAATTATAAATGGAAACAAACGCCAAATGTATGTTGTTGATGGATATATACCAGAAAAAAGAATAGTTTTGGAATATTTGGGTTCAGCGTGGCACGGAAATCCTAGATTATATAATCCAAGAGCCTATTTTAAGGTTACAAAATGTACTTATGGTGAATTGTATCAAAAAACGTATGATAGATTTAATTATCTTTTAAGGCTAAATTATAAAGTGTTTTATTTATGGGAAGATGAAGATAAAAAAGGTATTCTAGGCAAATTTTATAAAGCAGGAGAATCATTATGAGAATTGATGATATTTTAGATGAAACGATTGAACTCATTATAGCTAATATGAACGGTGGTAATTTTAAGGACATTGGATCATTACGTAAGTCAGAATATCAACACTCTAAAGGTGAAGACGATGCTTTTTTGCGTAGTGATATGTATAAAGGTATAAAAGGTAATTCAGAAGCTGTTAAAAAAGGGCACATTACACGTAAGAAAAATAAAAATTATAAAAAAGATATAGAAAAAGCAGCAAAAACACGCTCTGAATGGTATCAAAACGCAGAAAACAGAGCGAAATTTCTAAAAAAGATAAAAGAACGGGATAAAAAGAAAGCTAGGAAAAAATAGTTATTCTTTATAATCTTTTCCGTACATTATAGTCTTATATGGTTTGAATTTTTCAGCAACATTTACTAGTTTCCAACGATCAAAAGTAGGATATTCAGATTCAATCTTTTTCAGTTCTTTTGCGTGGTTTTTCATGAATTCTTTTGCTTGACGTTGAGTATAAAAGCATAGACCAGAATAAAGCTGTTTTTTACTTTGTATATAGGAATGATCTTCTTTTCTTGAGATTGTTGTATCAAATGGTTTCCATTTATAACTGCCGTGTCTCAAACATACACTTTTCGTAGTTAAATCTAAATCAACGAAAGCTTCTCTTGGTGCTATATTTCTTTTATATCTTGTTTCCTTTGTACCAATTGTCGAAAGTTTTATTTTTATTGTCTTCATTTACTACACTAACCCTAATCCATCGTTACAATTTCCTTTCGATTTCATAGAGTTAGTATAATAAATGTTTGTGTTAATGTAAAGTCAATTTTTCAATTTTTAAGATTGTTTACACGTAATAGTGAAAGAATTTCCGATTTCAAATATAAATTCGTTATCAGATAAAGTTTTGATGGTTGGTTTTAAACTTCCAATCTCTGTTGATGTATTTTTAATCAATTCTCCACCTTCAACAAGTGCTTTTAAGTTATTTTTAGAAATTTCCCAACACCAATTATTTGATTTGATAGAGTAAATTATCTTTCCTGTTAAAGAATCTTTACGAAACTTTATTATTAAACGTTGGGGCATTTCGTCTACATCGTTTTGTTTTTTAGAAAAGGTTATTTCGTTAGTAAGATCTGTATGTACAACCCAATCAACCTTTTCTTTATCAAGAAATGTATCTAAATCGAAGTTAATTTCGTTTGCCAAACTCTCTGCTTCTGATTTGAGTGACAAATACTTAGCTACAGCAAATGGAGTATCCATAGCATCCTTAAAAGGTTGATGAACAATTAGATCGTTTTCTTTACACAGTTTATCAATGATTTCAGGTTCAACTATATCAAATGTTCTATACTCTTTTCCACCAATTGCTTTTAATTCTTGTTGTACTAATTCAATGTTGTGCTTGAGTTCAGGTTCAATGACTTTCTCAAGTTGTATTTGTAGTTCTTCACTTAATTGTTCACTCATATTAGTTCTCCTTCATTGTTTATCAGTAAAATTAATGTTAACAGAAGATATATCACCTTTAATAAGTGTAGGTACTATAGAAATGATTTCTTCGTATGATACATCTTCAAAACATATTGTAGATAATATAGTGTCATTTTCTGAAATTTTTAATCTCCATTGCCCAGAAACTTTATAAAAATCAAAATTAACCATTATAATTCCTCCGTATCTATAATCAAGTTAGGGTTAAATTTCTTTTCTTTACCAAATGGCTCGTTATAAGCTATATAACCACAAGGGTTTAATATATATCTAACGTGTCTATTTCCAAAAGTAAAGTCATTTCTATTATGTACGTGTCCAGATATAACAAGTTTTACACCTGGAAGTTTTTTGTCAACCCAATTTTCAAGATTCGATGTATAACTCGCATTCATCAATCCCTTTCTATATTTTTCTGATATAACTTTTGGAGATAGGCAATGGTGTGTCATAAGAATTACTTTAGCATTTGGGTTTACGGTTAAAATTTCATCGTGACATCTTTTGACTTCCTTTTTAGCTAATTTGTGTAACTCAAGATAATATTCTGGTGTTAACTTGCTCGTAGCATTTTGTTTTCCCCATCTAAAATCATTTAATCTACTTATAGCTTCAGCCATAGTTTCATTACGAATAACTTGTTTTGTTAATTTCGTTACAGGTTCGTATTTACTAGGAAATCCATACGCTTGAAACCAAACATCCCACGCTTTTAATTTTTCATTAAATTCATCAAGCCTTAGATCACAGTAATTATAGTCAGTATAAAACGTACTTCCGATAATAGCTACTTTTGGATAATCTAACCACATCCAATCGTTTTCTAAGTAATGCCAAAACATATGTTCTTTTGGAAATTTTTCTTTAAGTTCTTGTTTTACTTTAGATAAAATTGGTTTACTACCATCTTCATTTTCGAAATATATTACATGATTACCGTCAACGAATATAACATTTTGATTAGGAAAAAAGGCTTCTAAAAATTTTTCGTGATTTTCTACCCCTTCGCAAATGTCTCCAGCAATTAGTGTATAATCTGGTTTTTCCTTTTTAAGCTTTTGTCCGAAATAATGATATAATCCAGATTGTTTATAAGTTTTGTTATAATCTGGGCCATTTATTCCTCTTGTATAATGCAAATCGCTTAATATTCTTATTTTTGTCATTCTCTAAACCTATAGTGTAAAAGTTCTCTTATTGTTTGTATATCTTCTTTAGTTAATGGGTCTTGATTACCATATCCATATGCCAAGTGTTCTATCTTCTGAAATAAACAACCATATAATTGCGTAATTGCAGTTCTTTCGTTTCGAATGAGATTCATAGCATCTTCATAACCGTCATCATATGTTTCATCTGGTTTTGGCAAATCATCTTCGTCTACATATACTTCATCAATGTTAGCTTCAACTTCAAACCCTTTAGTAACGTCTCCTAACATATCAAGAGATTCTTCTATTTTCTTTATATCATTCTCATCATACACTTTCTTTTTATCATTCCATTTTTTGAATTGATCTAAAATTCGTGATGAATTATATGAAGAAAAGTCCAAAGTTACAATTTGGTCTTCGTCTACATTTATATACATTTATAGGTTCTCCTCTTTCTTTAATATCTCAACCATTTCTTTATATTTAATGTGGTCTAAATAACGATCATAATTTGGTACATCGTTCGCACCTTCAAAAACAGCAAAATAAAGTACAGGATAGGTTTTCTTTACCCAATCTGCATAAATACGTCTTGTTTGTTTTATATCATTTGTTTCAGATAAAATACGGTTAAATTCTTTTTTACCAATTTTACCATATGATTCTAACAACTCTTTATATCGTATAGCTGTTTCTTTTATTTCTTTGATACGCTCATTTAATTCTGGAAATACTTGTAAGGCATCATCAATAGTACCTTCACGCATACCTTTCCAAATTTGTTCTTCAGTAGTATCAAACATATTACGATAACCTTTTAACCGTATATAATCTTCACATTTTATCTTTATACGATTAAATTTGTCATCTACAACAACTACACCTTCATCAACATCACCTTTATATGAATTGCACAATGCTAAAACTTCATCGATGTTGTGTAAATCAAAGTAGTTAACAGTATTAAATCTTTCAATAACAGGAATTAACTTTTTTGCTATATAGAGATTATATTCGTTATAACTGTAATTGTTTCTACAGCCTAAATAAACCAAATCTGTTTTGGGGTTATCTACTAAAATTCTTACCTTAGGCGAAATCAATTCAAACATATATGTGTAGTCTGGATTAAATTCGTCCGTTGCTACATTATTTTTGTTCATACAATATTCAATTAAGTCGCCAACAGTTTTACAATCATCTGTTTCTTTTTCTTTATATTTTGATGGTAATTTTGTAATCATATTAAATTCGACATTTGTATTCCAGCTATTATTAGTAATCCAATGCCACTCCTTGTTATAATAAAACAGTTTGATGAGAATACCATCTACTTTTTGTTCAACTAAAGCAGAAGCCCAATCTATTTCAGGACAGAATTCTTGACCAAAGTTACCAAATTTTACAAATGGAGCACATATCATTTGTGGATTTTCTTTATCTTCAACAGAAACGATACATCCTCTACATAATCTAACATATTGATCGTTAAAGTCGCTCAAAATACCATTATATGATAACATATATAAATTTGGATATTTTACATTTCCTTCTTCGTCTTTCCAAGGACATTGTTTTATATCAACGAATCTAGGTTCTTGTTTTAAGAATTTCTTCCAATTTTTATTTGTTCTGATTAAATTAAGTAATGGTTCATATAAAAACATCATTGTTCTCCAAATTTATCATATTGAATTGTCATAGATTCGAATTCAAGCAGTTTTGTTTTTTGTATTCTTTTGTACATATTTTTTATAACATCCTCAGGAACAAATCTACCACCGTTTTCAAGTCTTATTCTATTATTATTCAAGCAATGTTCTAAAGGTAACATAGAAAAGTCGATAATCACAAATTGAATACTAGAATCTATTTCTTGTAGTACTTTATATTGCTTCAATATAGATTTTCGTGATATAAATGTTGCGTCAATTATCGTTGTTTTATTTTTCTTTAATGATTCTTTCAAACGCTCATCTACAGTTTTCCAAACTTTATACTCAAACTTATCCCCAAGTTTTTCTTTTTCACTCTTAAACTCTTCTCGAATATTATCTGGACAGATTACATTTACTTCTGGATCAGCACCAAATTTATTTGATATGAATGTACTTTTCCCACTTCCAGGTATTCCATGTGTTAAGATTAAGTATTTATCGTTTTCAAACATCTTATTCTTTTCTTTCATCATATAGTAATGCTTCTTTTGGATACTTGTTCAGAAGTATACTGTTGTAATCTAAAAACATTCCTTTTCTTACTAGCCATAGATTTACAATTTCTTTTAATCTCTTGTATTTAATATGTTGCAAAATCTCTGGATCCAAGTTGTTTTCTGGACTCTTTATAAAAGTAATGATAGTATCCTTCCATTTTTCAGTTTCTATGCTATTACTATTTATTATGGTTTTAATATACCAGTCATGGTTTCTATAATCCAAAGCTTTTTTAATTTGCTCTTTTGTTCGTAGTCTTTTGAGTTTTTCAAGCTTATCCTTTCTCCATATTAAGATTTTTTTGTTCATTTTGGTTAATATACTTGGATCTCTATTTTTTAATACTACTTCAGATATTACTCTATTTAGTAGTTGCTTTCTTTTGTTTGGTTTACCTTTATCATCATTAAAAAGATCGTAATTCCCTTCATACCACGTAAATCTATGGCGAATAAAATTGACTTTTTCATCAAAGCTAAGTGCAATAGGTTTATCATTTAGTATATCTGAAATACTACGTCTACCTATTTTCTTTGTTTTAGCTTTTGATGCTCTTTCAGCGGCATATTTTACTGAAGAAATAGTCATGGTTATTATTTTTTATCAATTGTTACGATTCTAATATTGTCTGACATCACTTCTTTTATTTGTTTAGGGAAAAATGGTGTTTCTTCATATACTTTCACCATTGTTGCGGTTCCTCTTGAACATGTACGATAGAAGTAAGAGTTTCCTTCGTATATCAACTCATCACCATTATAAACTTTTGTATAAGGTGCTGTTCTTACGTTGTAGTAATGGTATCCTAGTGTAATAGATCCTGTTAAAATAAGAAATACCACTATGATTTTAGTTACGTTTTTTATAAAATCTAACATTATTTCCTCCAATTAAACTAAATCATTATGTTTGTTTTCCATAGTTCTGTTCCAATTTTCTATGGTTCTTTTTACAGTTGAGCCTAGATAATCATACGGATCTGAACGATGACATTTTGGGTTAGAACATTGCGCATAATATAATTCATCAATTTCTACAATCTTTGGATATACAATGCGCCCTCCTCTTTTGCAAAATTTACAGGGTGCTGCCCCTTTTTCGTCGTAAATCAAGCCTTTTTTATTTGAAGGCTTTTTTAATTCATAAGTTCTTTCTGTTTTCATTTCTATTTTTCTGTTTTTCCTTTCGAGCAAATTATATACAATTTTTGATAAAAAGTAAAGTCAATTTTATAATTTATTTTCTAAAAGTAACATGAAAAGAACCATTTTGTTGTAATCTAAATCACACAAATATGCTTCGTTGACAAATACTTTTCCTTCTTTTGTAAAAGTAATTAAAGTGTTTTCTTTAATTCTTTTCGTGAGAAGTGTTCCGTTTGTTAACTTAGTGTATCCAAATTGCTGTACACATTCAGTTACATCTTCCCATGTCTTAACTTGTTGTTTATTTACACCACATGATACAATTTTAGGCACTTCATACCATTGTTCTGCTACTCTAGTTGGCGTTAATAAAATATCATATTCACTCATATTTAAATCCTGTTTGCAAAATTAAAGGCTCCTCACTATCTTCGAAAATGACTTGAAGAACAGCTTGACGAATCATACCACATTCATTTAATATTCTGTTCCACCAGTTCACTAGTTCTTCTTTGTCTTCTTTTCCAAAATCACGTAAGTCACCAAATATAGCAATAGTATAAGCAGACATAGCATCTGGATCTGGATTTCTTATGATTCTGTAATCTAAACTACCTTCTGATCCATTTGGCATATTACACTCGCCATCATCTTTTTCATCCCAAAGGTTTTTTACGAAAATTTTCTTGAAATCTGGTTGTGGCATAAATGGGAACGAATCAACTCTTATACAACCAGACACGTGTGTCCAAGTACTCATATTATTCTCCTTTTAATTGGGTTATTTCTGAACAATTAAGCACACCAGTAAACTTGATTTGCTTCTGTTCTTGTGCATTTACATAAGCAATTGCCAATATTATAATGATTGTGAGTATATATCCTTTCGTAAGATGGAAATAATATTCAAAATCCTTTACTATTGGTTCTTTTTTCTTTTTTTCATCATTTTTCATATTTTTAGTCCTTATAATGAAATACCTTTACCATCATTGTTCAATATACGA
>CAMESA010000008.1 GCA_945935945.1 uncultured Mollicutes bacterium
TACACCTCTTTATTTTTTATTGTCATAAATATTCTAATCTCACATATATTGAAGTATAAGATATTTCGATAAAGGGGATGATTTTTATGGCAAATAAAGAAACACAAGAAACTACATTTGATAATATTGCGAATAGTTCTCTTGCTTTACCTGCAATGGGCTTAATTTTAGCACCAATATTCACTTCAGTCTCACCACTATTAGGACTTGGTATTGGAGTAGGAGCAATTGGATTAGCAGCAATGGAATTTAAGGGGAAATTTAGTTTTTCACGTGATGAGAAACTTCAAAAAATCGAAAAATTAATCGAAGAAATGGAATTTTGTAATCGTAAAGACGAGTATCCTAAGCTAAAACCATGTGAAGAAGAAAATTATTACATTATTGACGTTCCATCTGGGCTAAATCGAAAATTATTTTACAATTTAACCTCTTATATTACGGCAGAATTAAAGTGTGACGATGTGAAATATCAGTTAGATACACAGCCTTATTGGTTAAAACTTGTTTACGATGAAGAGTATGGGCCATATTCAAATAAGATTTTTAGACGTGTTTATTCAAGCAAAGATACTAATGAGTACATTACTATAGATAAAGTAGACATGGACAATCCATACTACGATTTAGTTTACGTTGATCCACCACTTAGAATGACAAGAGACCATTTAGAAGCAGTAGCAGACATGCTTAGTTCATACTTTAGAAATGATGTTGAATTTTATAGTCATAATGGTGAGTATTACTATAAGATTTTCAAAAATCATTTGAAACAAAAATATGTTTACCAGTTAGACAAATATAAGATAAATGTAGACAATGGTTTGCAAATTCTAGTCGGTTTTTCTAAATTAGGACTAGCGTGGATCAATCTATCTAAACAAAACCCACATACTATCATCGGAGGATGTACTAACAGCGGTAAATCTAACCTTATACACGCTATCATGTGCTGTTTATTAGAGAATTATACAAAAGAAAGACTATCAATCTACTTAGCAGACTTTAAAGAAGGTGTAGAATTAACAGAATACGGAAGTGTGGATCAAGTTAAAAAAGCAATCACTGAAGTAGAAGAATTAGAAGAACTATTAAAAGAGATTGATGATGAGAGAAGTAGAAGAAATAAATTATTTATTGCAAGTGGAGTTAAGAATTTATTAGAATACAACCAAAAATATCCTAATAACAAACTGCCATATATCATGTTAATTGTAGATGAGGTGGCTAGTATCTTATCTTTATCGCCTAATGCTAAGAAAAATATTGATAAATTACTTGCTAAACTAGGACAATTGGGACGTTCTAGTGGTGTTCATGTAATCTTATCTACTCAACGTCCTGCACAAGACGTTATTACACCGTTAATTAAAGTCAACTTTAATAATCGCATTTGTTTAGCCGTAGAAGATGAAGCAAACTCTGAGATCATTATTGGAACTGGTGAGGGTAAAAATTTAAGAGGTTATGGACATGGAATATTAAAACGCGGACGTGACAAAGTAGAGTTTCAAGGATTATATATTGAACAGCAAGATAGAGATAAAATTATTAAAGAAAATACAAAAACACCTTATTGAAAAGGTGTTTTTTATTATGTAATTATTCTATTTCATCATTTACATTGTTTACAATGCCTTGCATTAATACTTCCATCAAATTATCTGATAGTGAACGCAATAAGTCTTCATCTATCGCACCACTCAATTCCTTAGCAGAATATAGCTTTATTAAAGGCGAATTTTCAAAACCAACTCTAATTCCTAATCCATCCTCATGTACTTCTAATTCAAATCTAACTAATTCTCTGTTTTGTTTTAGGAAATCTGATACAGAAATATCATGACTTTCAACGTTTTGCTTTCTTTTTGATCTGATTCTCTCTTTTTTAGTCATACCAATAGCTTTACCCACAATATCACCTCATTTTATATTTAATCAAATTATATCATTTTATATCAAATAATAGTATATCATTTCATTTAACATGAAATAATTTTAAATCATATCATAGTAATTCATTTTAAATAATACAATATCATTTCATATCACATGATATGAACTCATATAATATCATATAAACTCATATGAGCTGATATGAACTCATATGAACGCATATGAAATGATATGAAAGGAGATTATATCATGGCAAATAAAATTTTAGTTTTAGACGCAGGGCATGGTGGAAATGGTTCAACGCCAGGTAAACGTTCGCCACAATCAATGGGGAAAGTCGTTTATGAGTGGGATTTAAACAATAAAGTTTGTAACTATATTGCAAACTATCTAAAAAATTATAATGTTGAAATCGTTCGTAGTGACGATACGACTGGAAAAACTGATATTTCATTAGCAAATCGTGTTAAACACACAAATAACATCAATCCATCTGCAATGATCTCAATTCACCACAATGCAGCACAAGAGGGAGCTACTGGTGTGGAAACTTATTGGCATAGTCAAGGTTCTGCTCAGGATAAAAAACTAGCGACAATTATTCAAGATAAATTAGTTAAACATACAGGAATGCGAAATCGAGGAGTTAAACAAGAAAAATTCGCTGTATTAGGGTGTAAATCTACAATCCCTGCTGTATTAGTAGAAGGCGGTTTCTACACAACTAAGAGTGATTTCGACTACATTACTTCTGATAAAGGTCAACAAGCCTATGCTGAAGCTGTTGCAAAAGCAGTTATTGAATACTTAGGATTAACTAAGAAAGCTACACAAGCAACAACACCAACAGCGTCAGGATATAGCGTAAATGACGTAGTAAAAGTGAAATCTACTGCAACTGTCTACGCTAATTCAGATAAAAAAATTCCAGATTGGGTTAAAGGATCACAATACAAGGTATCAAAAGTGAACGGTGACAAGTTATTATTAGACGAAATCACTTCATGGGTTTACGCTAAAGACGTGGAGAAAGTTTCATCTACTAATACGGTTAAAACATTCCAAGTTAAAGTAGTTAATTGTACTTATTTAAATGCACGTACAACACCAGAAATTAAGGATGGTAACATTGCAGAAGCAGTAAAATCAGGAACTATTTTAACAATTGTAGGTGAAAGTGGAAGTTTTTACGAAACAAAATCAGGCTTATACGTTGCTAAGAAATACTGTCAAAAGATTTAATATCAAATTATGGCATATGCTTTCATTTCATATGATTGCATATGCCTTTTTTTCATTTTATATAATAGTAAATAATATAATATTATCTCATATACTTTTATATGAACTCATATGATATGATATGAACGCATATGAGTTCATATGAATTCATATGATATGATATAAAATCATTTAATTTCATTTAAAATTATTGCATATTAAAAAAACCTGTGCATATAATATGGATAGATAATGTTTAGGAGCGTGATTCTATGTTAGCGAATGTATTTCTTGATAACGGGAACGGAAATGAAAAAGCTAAATCTGATACTAAAGAAGTGATTTATCCAAATCGCTTAAAAGTCTACGATGAAAACCCACTACACACGAACTTATTAAGCAATAGCAATAAGAGAGAAACTGTATACGAGGTTAACGGGAAGAAGTATGTAGTAGATCCAAACGGTATGGGTAGTGGTTCACGTAATGAAAATCGCTATGAAACAGACCTTTATTATGCTGAGGCTATGATTGCAATTTCTAAAGTAACTGAAAAAGAAAAAATAAGTTTAGGATTTGCATTGCCTGCTGAACACTATAAAGATGATGAAATTGTTACAAAAGTAAAGCAACGATTCTTAAATGAACATGAAATTTTAGTTGATGGGGTTCGTCATAAGTTTAACGTTGACTCAGTTTACGTTTTACCACAAGCGTATTTATGCTTAGTGGATTACATCTTAGAGGACGATTTCTCAATTCGAAATGACAAACATAAAAATACTTACTTATGCATTGATATTGGCGCAGGAACTCTTGATATTGTTACAACTAATGGATTAAAAATAACGTCTGCCGATGGGGGAAACATCGGATCAATGGACTTCAACAAAAAATATTTAGCTAGAATTAAGAACAATCCTATGGTTGTCTCTGATAAAGCTAAATTCACGATTGATGACATTGACTTTATTCCTCAAAAAATCTTCAGAAAACGTGAAAAACAATACGATTTCACGAAAGAATATGAAGAAACTTGTAAAGAGTTAGCAGACCAAGTATCATATTATCTAAATAAAAATGGAATTGATTTCAGTGATTATGACCGTATTCTTTACTGCGGTGGAACAACACTGTTAATTCAAGATCATTTATATTTACCTAATAACGCAAAAATTTACCCTGACTCAATCATGGGTAATGTACGTGGTGGACAAAAATTCGTAGCTTATCGTAACAGCATGAATAAAGGAGGGCAAAAATAATGGCTAGAATTAGTTTAGATCAATTATATGTGCAACTTTATGAAGATGAAAAAGATATTGTTAATGAGTTGCCTAAATTAATGAAATCACAGCGTTTAAATAAGCGTGAATTAGTCATTGAAGCCATTCGTTACTATATTCATGCTATTAACGAAGGTAAGGCAGGGTTTCAACCATTCATGTCTTATCCATCAACTGAGTCAGAAACAATAGAAAATGCTGAGATTAATGAAAGACCTCAGCAAGAAGAAGTAGTGGAAACATTAAATTCACGATTCGATCCATTTGGAGATCAATTTAATTAAATCAACATATAAAAGGAGCCTTTTTAGGCTCCATTTTTTTATTTTTAGGACAAATATTCGTGTCAAAAAGTACAATGATGGGTGAAGAGAGGGGAAAATTATGGAAGATGAGTCAAAATTCGGTGCTTTTAAGGGGGCATTAGTCGCCTTATTAATAGAAGGAACAATTTTAGCAATAGTTGTTATCTTAATTAAAATATTTCAGTACATTTTTTAGAAATGAGGTAATTTATGATTATAAGTTGTGAAGAAATTCGATCACAAATATTAGATGATGTAAAAAAAGAAGTTTCCAAACTGTCAGAAACTCCAACTTTAGCAATTGTGACGTGTAGCTATGATGAACCATCACAAATCTATGTTAAAAATAAGGTTAAAACGGCTTGTGAGGTGGGAATTGAGGCTACTCACTATAATTTAGAACCTACCATGTTTTCAGGCACTACGGAGCTTGTTAATTACGTTCAGAGCTTAAATGAAGAACATCATGCTATTATTGTGCAACTACCACTACACGAAAAGTTTGATAGCGAAGAAGTAATCAAAGCAATTGAGCCAGATCATGATGTAGATGGATTAACAAATGAGAACATTGCACGTTTAGTTAGTAACGATCCAAAAGCCATTATTCCTGCAACAGCAGGGGCTTGTTATGAAATTATCAAGCATACAACTGGTAAATCAGATTTGAGTGGTCTTAATATTGCAATTATTAACCGTAGCCATTTAATCGGTAAGCCATTGTTTCAATTATTGCTAAATAGCAACGCAACGGTTACGGTTTGTCATAGTAGAACAGCAAACTTAGAGGATCACATTAAAAATTCAGATGTAGTTGTTATTGGTATTGGTAAACCTCATTATTTTGCAGACTATCAATTCATTAGTGGAACATTAGTCTTAGACTGTGGAATTAGTCGTGTAGATGGCAAGATTGTACGTGATGTACAAATAACAGACAGTGAATACATTGATTATGCAGGTAAAGTGGGGATCATCACGACAGCATACTTAATGAAGAGTGTGGTTCAGTGTTATAAGCAACAAAAATAATAAAAATACCTGGTCAATCCAGGTGTTTTTTGTTTTATAAATCCATTTTATCTGTATAAATACCTCAGATTTAGTCCATAATCGCATAAGAGGTGATTTCATGAACGATATTTCTTATGCAATAGCAATAATAATTTTATGTGTACTGCTATTGTTTATCTTAACTACATACAGCGATACTTTATTCTGGAAAGATAAGTCTGCAATAGAATATAGATCACTCAGCGATTTAAAACGTATGCACCCATTTAAATTCGAAGATTACGTTGCTAAACTATACAAAAACATGGGTTATTCAGTTAAACAGACAAAGCGTACAGGTGATGGTGGTAAAGATATAGTTGCTACTAAAAATGGACAAACATATTTCGTTGAATGTAAAAGATATTCCGATCCAATTAACGTTCACAAAATGCGTGATTTCGTAGGAGCTTGTGTGCTTGGTGGCAAAGACGTAAAAGGGATTTATGTTACCACCTCTAGTTTTACGAATGATGCGAAGAGTGCAGCTAACAGAATCGGTATACAAATGATAGATGGAAACAAATTAATGAGTATGATTAGATCAAAGACACGTTAACCATTTAAACGTGTCTTTTAACATTTAAACACCCTACGATTTAAACACTCTGATGAATGTTTAATTAAATCTAGTATCAATTTAAACGTTTGAGCATAGGATGAAGTGAGGGATTAAAGATGAAATCTTGAATCGCTTTTAAAACTAGGTGAGGGGACGGAGGGAGCCGAACCTTTAGTTTTAAACAAATTTTGAAGGCAAGGAAAAATTTGGAAAGGTGGTAGGGTTTAGGTTTTGGAAATTTTTTCTAATTTAAAATGAGGTGATTTTGATGCAAATTAAAATGGTTGCAACTGGAATCGGAATGATAGCAATTGCTCCACATGTCGCAGCTTTAACAATTGCACCACCAATCACACCAATTGTCTTACTTGTCGGTGGTGCTGCTGCAATTTGGGCAGGTTGCACTACTGATACTGATGATACAATCGAAATAACGAACAATCTACTTAAAGAATTAAAGATTAAAAACTCAGAAGATCAATATGCTTATGTGAAATACAGTAACACGTATGAAAATTATCGAATTCATAAACTAGAACTTCCTAGAGGTTGTAATATTGAAGACATTAAAAAGAAACTATTAGTATTTGAGAATGCTTTTAAGAATGATGTAGAACTTTTAAATTATGAACAAAATTACATGCTTAAAATTTACACTGGACGATTGAAAAGTTTAAAACACTATCCATTTGAAATTAATCCAATCGAAGACACTGAAAAATTGCAAATCACTATTGGTCATTCACTTGATGGAATTGTTACTTATAATCTTACAGACGGATTACCAAACGTATTGATTGGAGCTACTGCAAATGCAGGTAAAGGGGTTATTTGGAATTCTATTGTTATTCAAGCAATGGAAAACTACCCACCTGATAGACTTCAAATTATCATTATGGATAATAAGGGTGGTGTTGATGCTGACGTATTTCAAGGATGTGAACATGTAATAGGAATTACGAACAATGTCTATGAATGTGTTAATAAAATTAATGAAATTAGAAATATGTTAGAAGAACGACTCACTTTATTAAAAGATAATCATTGTCGTAACATCAAAGAATATAATAAAAAGTTTAAAGATCAAAAACTACCGTTTATCATTGCTGTACTTGACGAGTTTTACCCATTCTTAGCCTTATCAAATAAAAAAGCAGTATTTGAAACACTGGCAGATATTTTATCACGATGTAGAGCAGTAGGAATTCATTTCATTATGGCTACACAACGTCCAACGGATGATATTATTTCAACACAAATCACAGCAAATGTCGGAATTAGAATTGGATTAAGAACAGCTAGTGAACGTGAGAGCATTAACGTTATCGGAATTCCTGATTTAGCTCATATTCCTGCCGAATCAAAAGGTAAGGGAATTTGTATGTGTGATAAAAAAATTAAATTCCAATGTTACTATTTACCTGAACATTTGATTGCAAAGTATTGTAAGAAACATAAAAAAACACCAGTTATTGAAGCTGAAACTGTTAAAGAAGAAAAAGAACAGTTAACTGAACCGATGCGTGAAGTCTATGATCTCAGAGGAGGATTGAGAGAATGATTTTAACGGAGAGAGATAGAAAATTTATATACTTTATTGAAAACACCAATTTAATTTTTACTAATCAACAAATTGCAGATATTTTCTATCCTGCAGGAAATCCTAAAAGCAGTTATATGATTGCCAACAAACGTTTAAGAAAAATGATACAAGGCAAATATATTAAAAAAATTGGTGGTAAGTTTGGCGAACGTGACATTTACTATTGCGATAAAAAGCCGAAAACATTTGAGCATAAACTAACCATGTCTGAATTCCTAGCTAAAATGTCCACGAATGGATTTAAGATTATTGACGTAGACATAGAATACAAAGGATTTGAAGAAGAATACCATTTAAGACCAGACATGCGTATTATCACCGAATATTATAATGAAAAATACGTCATTATTGTTGAAGTAGATATTACAAAAGAATTCTCAAACATGGACAAATACAATCGTTTAGTTGATAATATTCGTAAAGGTCAACACCGTGATTGCATTCCTTATCCGTATTTAATCGTGTCAGTATGTAATCGAAAACCACAAGTCACAGGATCATGTAATCCATTGCACATCAAAAAAGATTTATCAGATTTTTCTAAATTTGTTTGGGCTTTTGCTAAAAAATAGAATAGTAAAATGAGAATTAAGTATAATTCATCTGTCTACTAAATATTCTTAGAAGGAGATTGAGTTATGCTTAATTTTAATATTCATTACTTAAATTCAGATGTGCCAAAATTAGAAGCATTTAACGGGAACTGGATTGATTTACGTTGTATCGAATTAAAAGTTACACGTGCCGAAACTGGTGAAGTTGAAACTTACACTGGTGATTGGGAAACTGTAACCTATGAAAAAGGTGACGTTTTATTTGTTAATTTTGGATTTTCATTAGATATGACTGATACTGTAACAGGTGAAGATTATGTTGCCAATATTTATCCACGCAGTAGTTTATTTAAGAATTTTGGACTAATCTTAACAAACCATGTTGGATGTATCGACAACTCTTATAAAGGAACAACTGACTACTGGCGAGGAATGCTTGTAGCTATGCGCTCAGGTGAAGTAAGTAAATATGATCGCTTATGTCAGTTTGAAATTAAGAAACCACAACCAAAAATCACACTTCATGAAGTTGATGATTTAGGAAACGTTGCACGTGATGGATATGGCCAATCGGGACTAGGAAGAAAAGATGGAAAACGAAAAATGGGTTAAGATCGACAACTTTGATTACTATATTAGTAATTATGGCAATGTCAAAAATAAAGACGGTAAACTTAGGAAGCTAAAAATGGATAGGTACGGCTATTTAACTATTGGACTTTGGAAAAACGGCAAAGCGAAATATTTTACTGTTCATAGATTAGTTGCTATTCATTTTATTGAAAATCCAGAAAATAAACCACAAGTAAATCATATTGACGAAAACAAAACCAATAATTATTATGCTAATTTAGAGTGGGTTACTGTTAAAGAAAATATTAATCATGGAACACGAAACGCCAGAGTGAGAGAAGCTGAGACGGGGAGTAAAAATCATGCGTCAAGAGAGGTCGTTGGAATAAATATAGAAACGAATGAAATCAAAGAATATAAGTTTATTTCAGAATCTAAAAAAGATGGATTTTGTAGTACTTCTATAACTGAATGTTGTCAATATAACCATAATCCAGAAGAATATGTAAAAAGAAGGAAGTGGAGAAGATTGATGCACAAGGGTTATAGATGGTTTTACAAAGAAGATTTTAAGGGATAGTTCGCTATCTCTTTTTTTTATATTTTGGAATGTATATTGTTTTATTAAAGTTTAAGCTCTAGTTTAACACGTTTCCACGTTTCTTGTGCCTTATAAACTTTTCTAAGTTCCTCTAGTGACCAAAAAGGTTTATCCTCTCTACAAGGAATAGAAATATTGTTTATTAACCACTCACGTTCTTGCTCATCTTGAACGCTATTTTTACATTCAATTTTTTTACTTGCTTGTAAATTGCTATACTTATAAAACTCCCTAACATCATCTTCATCATTCAACTTTAACGCTTCCCACTTTCTAACTTCTTTAAGACAGAACTGTGCTAAACTACTTGGATTTATTTTGTTTGCATATTCAGAGACAGCGTATGTCATAAGGTTTAAATTAATATTAGTGTTATTACTCATAACATCATACATTCCATTAAACACTTCATTTTTATATCTGCTATCGTTTGCAACTTTAATAAACTTGTCGGTTAACATAATTGAAGTTTGTGTTGCGAAATCCATTATAAGACACCTCCATTAGATTGTTGTTTTAAAAGTTCCGCTTGTAACCGTTTCAGATGCTCAATTTTTTTAAGGTCTTCATCTGTGAGAGAGCGTTTAGGCTTTTCTGGCGCATAAAAATTATTCCAACCATCACCATTTTCTTGCTGAGTTTTCAACCAATCAGGAACTAATTCTTGACGAACAACACGATTACCACCACATTTACTATTAAAACCATTTTCAAAAGTAGACACTAAATACTTTGTAGACTTAATAGGTTGTTTTTTGCTAATGACGGTCTTATTATAAACATAATTAATACAAGCAATAACTTCATCTTTACCAAATTTTTCCTCTAAATCCTGAATAACTGTGTCTGCCTGTAAATTTAATTTCTCTTGTAACGCTGTTTTGACCTCATTTGATACGTTAACCGCTTTTGAAGCGTTAACATTATCCTCTTGTTGCTTAGGTTTAACTGCTTCAACCACCTTATTAACCATCTTTTTAGCTGCTTTCTTAGCTTCACGAATAGGATTTTTAAGAGGAGTTAATTTTTCAGGAATATTTAAATACATTTTATTAACTTGACGCTTAAATTGACGAACAGTTTTCACTAATCCCGACTCTTCTAATTGTCGAATAGCATTACGGATTGTTCTATCTTCACAATCTAAATCCCATGCCATTTCTTTCTGACCATATTTAACGTAAGTTCCATTTTCATCTGAGTAGCCATTTTTTACAGATGATTGGTAACGATCAAGTAATAAATTAAATACTTCAACAGCACGTCTTGATAAATGTTTATATTCTTCAGTTTTTCGTAAATTGTAATTTTTAGTGTATTGTAAAATCATAAAAACCCTCTATTTTCTTTGTAAATTTGAATTACTTAAAAAATTAGAGAGTTTCTGTATGAAATATTATAAAAAAGTACCTAAAAGTGTTGATATATTTTAAAGTATTGGTTATAATAAGCTCATACAGAAACTATTTTTTTGTTTTTAAACGGCACTTTCAACTTTGGCGAGATGGAGTGTCGTTTTTAATTTTTTAAAGTTAATTCATGAGTAAAATAATACATGATGATTTTAGACTTGTAAACAATGGAGTCTATTTTTTTTGTATTTTTTTAACATATTATGTATAAAATTAAAATTTCTTGTTCAGAATTTATTGTTTTTGCTTAAATTTATCAGTTTAAAAAATAATTTGTCGATTTTTGTATACAGTAACGACATTCCGTATCTTGTGGATAATGTTGTTACTGTTTTTTTATTATGTCTAAAAATCAAAAATAAATTATATTATCTCAATCAACAAAATTCTTTTATTAATGATTGATAGATAGTATAGTTGTTTAATTAGAAAAGAAGTAAGTATGATTATATATAGTACGGAAATAAATTTCCTCACATGAAAATTATGAACGGAAAATAGTTTCCTCACATGAGAGTTATGTAAGGAAATAAATTTCCTCACATGAAAATGGTGCTGAGAGTGTAAAATAACACTCTTTTTTATTTTTTAGAACATAAATAATCCGTCTCAGTATAATACATCCGATAAAAAATGAAGGGAGTTCTATACTGTGGCTCAATATAAACAAGTCAAATCTTTCTCTTTTACAGGGAAATTAATTTTTAAAGAAGAAAATTTATTAAAAACAAAAGATGGAAGTTCATGGCGCAGATTACAATTCGGAATTACTGACGGTGTGACAACACAATACGTTGAAGTTTCTGAATTCGGTGCAGGACGTGATTTTGAAACACAAGTTAATAAGGCTTCAGGTGATGGATTTGAAAAAGAAATCATTTCATGGTCAGATCGTCACAATCCAAAAGTAGTTGAAAAAGTTGCAGGTTTCCGTCAATTAACTTTAAATTTAGGTTCTGATAAAGAAACAAAACAAACTTTCATTCATCAACACGATTTTATTGAAGCGTTTATGACTGCTGTACAACAAGGTCAATTAACAAGTACAAAATTTGTTGATGGTAAACCTACTGGTGGATCAACAGTGTATGTTTCAGGTCAAATTAAATTCAATTTATATGATGGAAAAGTAACACCTGTATTCCAGGTACAAAACTTTATGACTACAACAGCAGAAAAATATAACTTTAATGGTGGATTAACTGTTGTATTCGCTCCTAATGCAATTGAAGATGATGAAGAAAATAAAAAATTATACATCAATTGCCATGTACAAGATTTCTACAAAGAGCAAGGTGCTGAAAAAGGTAAAAATACCATGATGAAACAAGTCTTAGTATTACCTTATGGCGATATGGAAAAAGGTGAAGCCTATCGCACAACTCTTAAAAAATACATGGAAATTGAAGAAGGTTATAAATCAATCTACTTCGGTGTGAAATTCTTCAAAGGTGCTGAAGAAGTTAAAGATTTCAAACCAACACCAGAACAATTAGAACTTGTTGAAATGGGATTATTAACTATGGAAGAAGTTGAAAAACAATCTGGTGTAGTTGGAAAAATGAAAACTGAATTACGCATTGCAGGTGTAAATACAAAAGGTATTTATTCAAAAATCGTAGCAGATACACCATTCTTACCTTCTGATTTCGGTGTCGCAACTAATGATGAAATCAACTTATTTGATGATGGATCAAATGGAGATTTCTTCTTAGATGATGAAGAATTACCATTTTAATAGGAGGAATGACTAATGGCTATTGGAAAAAAGAATAAAGTACGTGCAGATTTAAGTAATTATTCAGTGCTATTTAACGGAATTGCAGGAATTGGTAAAGTTTTGCCGTCTTAGTCGGTAACGATTAGGATTATCAGAGGGCGAAATCGGTGAACCCTAAGTCATTTGATATGGGAATACCGAGGTAATTAACTAGATAACGCAAGGCTAGTTGACACCGTAGAGCGTAAATGGTGAATAAATATAATCCATTCAAGAGCGTCCTCCATCCTACGGGATGAAAATGTACGCCAAGCTGAGTATGAACTGACATACTGATGAAAATGAGGGAAACTTCCAGAGCATAGGATAAAAAGCCTATGGTTAATAACAATCTGAAAACAACATTATTTTTCGATGTAGCAAATTCGTTATATGGTGAAGATGGGGGATTACTTATTTCTGTTGGTGAAGAACCAAGACCACATCACATTCCAAACGCATTCTATGATGAAGTTGACACATTTGGTCAATTAATCAAAATGGTTGATGAGTTGTGTAAGCAACGCAATGGAGCTTATTCAAATATTCGTTTAATCGGTATTGATACAGTTGATGAAGTGTTCAAATTAGCAGAGGCTTATGTTATTGCTGAGTATAATGCTTCAGTTGAGGACGCAAGTAAACGAACTAATACAATCCGTAGAGCTTATGGTGGTTATCGTGCAGGTGAAGATCGTGTTAAAGATTTAGTAGTTAAGACATTATTCAAACTGCGAAAATACAACTACGGTTTATTCATGATTGGTCATACGAAATTAAAAGCTAAACGTGACAAGTTAGAAGAAGTTGAATATGAACAATTAACATCAAATTTAAGTGCTGACTATTACAACACACTTAAAGATAAAGTTAATGTGGTAGCAACAGCTTATGTTAAACGCAACTTCAACAATACAAAAACTGAAAAAGATCAATACACGAAAAAAGACAAGACAGTTGGGGAATTAATCTCAGAACAACGTGTAATTGTATTCCGTGATGATGAGTTTGCAATTGACTGTAAATCTCACTTCCCTGATATTGTAGAGTCTTGTGAATTTAGTTCTGCTGCTTTCATTACTGCTATTACTGATGCAATTAAATCTCAGTTAGCAAAACAGCACAATGTAACAATTTCTGATGAACAATTAAAAGAAATTCAACAAGAACAAATCAAAGAACGTGATGAGATTGTTGAAGAAATGATTCAAGAAGAAATTAAAGCTGAAAAAGCAGAAGAATTAACTTCAAAGCGTGAAGAAATGTTAGAAACGATTAGAAAAAATCAAAAATTAATCGAAAAATCTAAACTTGATGAAATTCGTGAAATCTTAAAGACGGTAGGTAAACCACTTACTGAATTAGATGATGAAACTTTAGAACAAGTTTATGATTTAGCGAAACTTTAACAAATAAAAAAGGGGAGAGTGATCTCCCCTTGCTTTAAAAGGTGATGGAATGAAGCCTAATAGAAATTCTAGTTGTCGATGCCGTTGGTGTGGGAAATCTAATCTAGTTAAAAATTCATTAGTACATATCACTCCCAACAATTTAAATATGTATTTCTGTAATGACGAATGCTATAAAGCTATGTCTAAGGATGAATTATTAGCTTGTGAAATCGAATATATGTTTATTTCCATGTTAAATGCTAGAGGCATGACAAAGAGCCTTAAAACTTATATTCAAAATCAGATTAAACCATACAAAGATAACGATAGACTTCTAGCACTACACAGTGTTTTCAAAAATAAACATCAATTCTTTTACGAATACTTAAAAGATAAATCATTCTCTAATTCAACAGTTAAAGCTAAATACATTTTTAAAAGCATTGAAAATGATGTTGAAAAGGAATATCAAGCCTTAACTAAACTTGAACAGATTAGAGAAATCAAAGAAGAACAGACTCATGATGTATGTGAGCTGAGACAAACTAAGCGAAAAAGATTTAGAAATATCTCGGAATTTTTATAGTGGGGGATTTATGAAAGGTTATTGGTGCAATATCGTAGTCGTTAACAAATATTCGATGGAAACATTTCATATCGACACTTTAAAAGAAGATTTATTTGATATTATTTCAAAATTATCAAATGAAAAGAAGACATTTTACGTCAATTTGATGTTGGATGAGCTATGTAAAGACTCCATGTACTTCGAAAAAGGGGAAAGACAGTGGTAACTGATTAAAATGATGATTTTATTCATTAAAAATGCCATTTTTTAGCCAATTTTCGTCATTTTTCGACAAAATTCGACATAAAAATAGGTAAAATTTGTATAAAAATTGTGTAAAATTTGTGTAAATTTCAAGTTTAAGTGGGGGAAAATGAAATGGAGAAAATTAGAGCTAATATTCCTGAAAAATACTTAGAAAATCGAGACACAATCGAAGGACGATTAATTTTAGCATTTTGGAAGCAACCAGAACTATTAGATGAGTACAAATTAAATCCAAAAGATGATCTGGTTAATGAAGATTCACGACTGCTTTATAATTTAGCAGTAAAAATGTATGAAAGCGGAATTATTGAGTTCGACTTAGTTTCAGTAGAGACTTATTTGGAAAAATACCCACGACTATTAGAAGAAATTAATGAAAATGGTGGGGTAAAAGAATTAATTCGTAGTGCTAATACAATTAATACTGTTAATATTGAAAACTATTATGACGATTTACTGAAAGCAAACTATCTAATTGACTTATATTTCACTCAAAAGCAGTTGGTTTCTGATTTTGATAAGATGAAAAACATGACAGACTCATTATGTGTAGCTGACTATGTAGAACATCTAGTAGGGGAATGTGCTAGTTCTAAGATTATGAAAAAAGTAGAAGTTAATGAATTATACATTAGCGATCAATTACTCGATGAAATTATTCAGGGAGAGCTAATTGAAACCATTTCATTCGGTGAATATGCGCCTAAATTAAACGATATTTTATACGGATGTCCGTTAAGCATGGTGACAATGATTTCAGCGCCTTCTGGATGTGTAGATTGTGAAACAGAATTCTTTAATGGTTCACAGTGGAAGAAAATTTCTGATTATCAACCAGGTGATAAAGTGCTTCAGTATAATACAGATGGAACAGCAAATTTAGTTTATCCGTTGGATTATATTAAGAAACCAGAAGAAAAGATGTATCACTTCAAAAGTAAATATGGGTTAGATCAATGTTTATCTGCTGAACATGACGTGGTTTTACATTCTAAATATCGTGGAATGTATAAAATTCCTATGCATGAATTAATCGAGAAACATAATCGTTTGAAATATGGAATTGATGATGACTTCATTACAACTTTTGATTATAGTGGTAGCGGAATTTCATATACAGATGATGAAATTAGATTAATGTGTGCGATTGTATGTGATGGAAGTTTTAAAACAGATGGTAAAACAAATTGGTGTAGAGTTAATTTAAAGAAGCAGCGTAAAAAAGAACGATTAACGATGTTGTTAAATAACTGTGGTATTGAGTACAAAGAGCGTGATAAAGATAATGGTTACACTGTATATAAATTTAATGCTCCAATTCGCATGAAAAAATTCACTGGTGAATGGTATAACTGTACCAAACATCAAATTGAAATCATTGTCGATGAAATCATTAAATGGGATGGCAATATTTCACATAAAAAAAGTGGAATGGAACAGTGGCGCTTTTCAACAACCGACAAAGATAATGCCGATTTTATTCAATTTTGTTTAAGTTCTATCGGTTATCGTTCGACAATCAGTGTTAATGATCGTGTAGGAAAACCTTATTTCACAAATAAAAAACAATACATTAGGAAAAGTGTTGAATATACAGTAAATCGAACAAAACGCATTTTGTGTGGAATGCGTGGCAAAACAAAAATTCCTATTACTGAATGCAAACCTAAAGACGGGTTTAAATATTGCTTTACTGTTCCTAGTGGAATGTTAGTTTTAAGACGAAATAATAAAATTTTCATCACAGGAAATTCAGGTAAAAGTACATTTATCACTTCAATGATGTTATATCCATTTATCAAACAAGGAGAAATTGTCACGTTAATCAGTAACGAATTAGGCTATAAACAATACCTAATCATGCTTATTACAATGGTTCTAACTAGAGAACTTGATTATTATAAGATTACACGTGACAAAATCCTTAAAGCTAAATTAACAGCAGAGGATATTGAAAAATTAAAAGAAGCTCAGGCTTTTATTAACAATAATTACAAAGGTGGTATCAAATTCATCAACTATAACAGTAGTGATATTGATATTGTTATTCGTAATATGAAGAAATACGCACGTTTAGGTTCAAGAGTAGTTGTTTATGACACGATGAAAAGTCCAAACTCGGCTAATGAACGTGCTTGGGCTGACATTATTGAAGCATCAAAATTATTAACTTACACGTGTCAAGAAACTAATCAGGCATTAATTTTATCGTATCAGATTGCAATGCACGCTTCTACTAAGCGTTTCTTAACTGGTGCTGACTTATCACAAGGTAAACAAATCAAAGAAATGATTACAAACCATATCATCTTTAGATATTTAAAACCAGATGAGTATAGCGGTGAAAGATACGATGTGAAACCTTATCGTTGGAAACGTGAAGAGACAAGTGGTAAGACTTATAAAGAATATTTTAAAACCGATCCAGACAAACGTTATATCGTTGTTTACGTTGAAAAAACACGTAATGGTGAGGACGGAAAACATTTGTTATATAGATTTGACGGACACCATGCCACATACACAGAATTAGGTTATTGTACAGTCGTTCCAGATTAAAAGAGAGGAGAATAAATCAGTATGGACGTTGTTACTTTAAAAGAAAAATTAATAAATGATACTGATTTACTTATCGAAGTTTTAGAAAAGTTTGGTTTTCATCATGTGAAGATAATCAGAAATGAAATCAGATGCTCACATGAACTAGAAAGTAACCCAACCGCTGTAAGAATTAGTACAGAAAATCTATCTGCTAATTGTTATAGTAAAAGCATTAAGGGGGATATTTTCACTCTATTGCAATGGAAATCTGGAATGAACTTTTACGATACATTTAACCGTATTCTATCAATTATTGGTGATGAAGAGGTTGTAATTACTGAAAGAAAGTCGTTTTTTGGAGGGAAATTCAGACAATTTATCGGAAAAGTACCTCAAAAAGACGGAATTTACGATGAAAAAGAAGTAAATTCTTATGAAAAAGTTCCTAATTTACGTTTTTTAGAAGACAATATTTCAATTCGTACCCAAAAACATTTTGATATTCGTTATGATCGTGAAACAGATTATATTGCGATCATTTGGAGAAATGTTGAAGGTAAAATTGTCGGTGTTAAAGGTAGAAGAAATAGTGATGATGAGGAAAAAGTTAAGTATTTTGCCTTAAAACAGTTTCAAAAAACACAACATTTATACGGATTTCATGAAAATTACAATGAAATCATCAAAGAACGTAAGATTTTTATATTTGAAGCTGAGAAATCGGTCATGCAGGCTCACACATTTGGCATTCCATTAGGTGTAGCAGTCGGTTCACATGACATTGATGAACAGCAGATTAGACATTTGAAGTTTAACGTTGATGAGGCCATTATCTGTTATGATAAAGACGTTGAATTAAATGTTGTTTTAGAACAAGCAAAAAGGATAAAAAACCAACTCGGAATTAAAGTTGGATATATTTATGATGAGGAAAATTTATTGGGGAAAAAGGATAGTCCTACTGATAAAGGTAGGGCAATATTCTTAAAATTATTAGAGAATACTCATTACATTGGGGATGATATGACTGGAATTAAATGAAAAAACAGTATATAGTTTTTCACGATTAAAAACATTTCGTGACTGTAAACAATCATACTACTTACAATATGTGTTAAACCATACACGCAGCGACAATATTTATGGAACATTAGGAACAGTAGTCCATGATTTATTAGAAAGCGCACAAAAAGGTGAAATTGATGACATGGAAAAGGCAGTTGAAACTTTTACAGAAGAAGTTGCAGTTGCAGAATTTTTCGGTCATTCATTTCCAAATGAAAAAATAAAAGAGGATTATGTAACGTGTGTTAGTCATGCGATTAGACACTATAAACCTCTACATGGTTGTAAATTTGAAATTGAAAAAAGAATAGACTGTGAAATTGGTGGTTATAAACTAACAGGATTCATTGATTTGATTATTCATAACATTGATGGTACTGTTACGGTTATTGATTATAAAACAAGTAGTAAATATTCAGGGCAAGATTTAAAGAAGAATGCTAATCAGTTGTTACTATATGCCATTGCACTTGAACAAGAAGGGTATGTGGTGAGAGAAGTCTCATGGCTTATGCTTAAATATTGCACTGTTGCAGGCAAAAGAAATGGTTCAACAAAGACAATTAAGCGTTCTGAATTATATGAAAATCAAGAGTTTGAACCTTGTTTTGTAAAATATCCATACAATGATGAAACAAAGCGTGAATGTGAAGAATGGATCATATCAACAATTGAAGAAATTGAAAGTTTAGACTTATTCGATGAATGGGAGTCTAAAAAGATTGATAAATTTAGCAGTTTTGGTTGTAAAAATGTTTGTTCAGTTTGCGAACATTGTACACCTTATCAAGAGTTCGCTAAAAATCAAAAATATTAGAACAATGCCTCTTCCTTAAAAGTATAATGATTTGGAAATTATATAGAAAGGAAGGGGCATTTTCATGTTAAAAAGTGAACATATTCTAGAAGAGATTGAAGCAAAACGTCAAGAAATCGAAGAAATACAAGCTGAAATTGATGAATTGCACGCAGATTATGCTGAAGCTATGGCATTTGAAAGCCAAAACTATTCAGTTGGTGCTGTATTTGAACATTCACTATATGAAGTTGAGGCAGTTATCACAATGGCAGGTATCGTTGAAAAAGAAGATGGTTGTGATCTGTTATATTCATTAATTTCATTAGAGACTGGAAATCGCTTCTATGAGCCATCTACATTAGAAGAATTAAAAAATGAAATGGTTGAAGAAGGTAGATTTAATTATATCGGTCATATTTCTGACTATACTCAATCAAAAAATAAACAAAAAGAAAAAGTAGAGCTTGTTTACGATGAAACGTGCAACACAATTGATATTGTCGTTGATGGTGAATATATTTCTGTTTTTGATTTAGAAGTTGGTTCTAATATTTTAAAGTATGAAATTATTGAGGAAATTTCCGATCTATTAAGTTATTTTGAGATTGAACATGAACTTAAAAAAGTAGAATAATTTCTAAAATTTTATTTAAGTAGTTTGAAACCGTAAGGGATAGAATTAGTCTAGTATAATCTAGTTGATAATATATATATGAAGATTGATTATTTTTAATCAATAATAATGATGATTGTTAAGATGAAGTAATTAATACTTCACATGATATAGATTTAGAGACTAGATATTCTAGTCTTTTTTGATAGGGGAGATATGAATTGGAATTTGTAAATTATCATTGTCATAGGCAGTATTCAAATGCAGTTACAATTGATTGTGCAATAGGTCATGAGGATTACATTAAAAGAATTAAAGAGTTAGGTCATGAAACATTAACTGTCATTGAACATGGTTATACAGGTGGAATGACTTCAATATTAGAAGCCTATAGTTTATGTAAAAAAAATAATATCAAAATGTTAATTGGAGCTGAATGTTATTTTGTTAAAGATAGAAAAGTTTCAGATGATAGTAATTGGCATATTGTTATTATAGCCCTTAATCACAGTGCGTTGAGACAATTAAATTTAGCTATTTCATTGGCGAATGAGACAGGTTTTTATAAAAAAGCACGATTAGATTATGAGTTAATTTCAAAATTAACACCTGAAAATTTCATTGTTACATCTGCTTGCATTGGTGGAGTTGCTAACGATACTGAGATTATTGAATTTTTAAAGAACCATTTCAAAGAAAATTTTTATCTTGAAATTCAGTCACATAACCATATCGCTCAAATTAATTTTAATAAACACATATTAAGTTTATCGGAACAGTATGATATTGAATTAATTCATGGATGTGATACTCATTGGATTACTGAAGATGATAAATTTAAACGTAAAATTTTATTATCTGGGAAAGGTATGAACTATGGTGATGAAGATAGTTTTGAAAATGATTACCCTAGCTATGATGAAATTTTAGAACGCTATCGTGTGCAAGGTGTAGTCAGTGAAGAACAAGCGAAATCTGCTCTAGATAATACGATGATTATTAAAGAAAAAACTAAAGAATTTGTTTTCAATGATGACATTAAAATGCCAACGTTATACCCTAACGAAACGCATGAACAAAAAATGAAAAGACTAGAAAATATTTTAAATCAAGAATATAAACGTCAATATGGCCACCTATCAGGATCGGAACGTAAAAGATATTTAGAAGCCATTCGTTATGAAACTTCTATCATCAGAAACACTTGTATGGAAGATTACTTTTTACTTAACTATTACATTATCAAACGTGCTAAAGAGTTAGGGATGATTTTAACTCAAACTGGTCGGCGGATCGGCAGTAAGTTTCCTCAATAATAAATTGTTGGGATTTACTGAAGTAGATAGACTACAAGAAAAAGTTCAATTATATCCGACACGATTTATGAGTGAGAGTCGTATTTTACAAACACGTTCATTGCCCGATAAAAAATTGTCGCTTTAGGTGGTGACACCTATCGAAAACCATGTGAACCTGTAAATGCAGGGTGTCTGTTTCACGTATAGGAGTTATAGGAAATGATAACTAGGAAACAGGCTAACAGGAAATCTCTAAGTGCGAAAGCATATGACAATCCTGTGCGAAGTCTACAATGTAGAAACGTGCAACGACTATCCTTTATGGAGTACATTTGAGGTGAAATTCCTCATTTGGAAGCGCATGGCAACTTATTTTAAGTTGATGATATAGTCTATTCCCTTTTAAATATGTCGAAAGACAGGGTGTTAAAGATAGATTTTAATATGGTAGAACAAACACAAGCTGTACAAGCTACAAAGGAATTGCTAGGTGAACATTCATGTTACGTTATGTTATCATACGGAACTATGAAAGAGAAAGCTACTATAAAAAACGTGTGCAGGTCGCTTGGAATCGATGCAGATGAAGCGAATTTAATCACTAAAGATATTGAAGGAAGTCGCAATAATAGTAAATATGATGAAGTGTTTAAAATTACAGATATGATGGGAAACGTTATTGACTCTGTATCGCCTAATCCATGTGGATATTTAATTTTAAATGATGATATTCGTGAAGAGATTGGAATTATTCGTGTCAATGGTGTGTTATGTGCCATGATTGATAAACATACAGCAGATAAGTGGAAATATTTAAAAAACGATTTTTTAATGGTCAGCGTGTATGATATTATTTCAAAAGTTTACGCTGAAATTGGAGAACCTATTGATGATATTAAATCGCTGAGAGCTAAAACAGATGGAAATGAAAAAGTATGGAAGATTTATGAGCAAGGATTGACTGCTACATTAAATCAGACTGCGACTGATAGCTCTAGACCACAAGTTATGCAATATAAACCTAAGAATGTAGAGGAATTAACTGCTTTTGTTGCTGCAATTAGACCGTCTTTTGCATCAATGAAAGATTATTTATTAAATAGGAAGCCATTTTCTTATAATATTCCTGAATTTGATAAATTGCTTGAGTCAAGTATGCATTTTGTGCTTTTTCAGGAGAACATCATGGCTACATTGGTTTATGTTGGATTTCCAGAGGATGAGACATACGGTTTAATTAAAGCAATTAGTAAAAAGGATCATAATTTGATTAGTGGAATTAAAGATAGGTTTATTAATGGATTTATTGAAAAAACTGGTTCGGAAGAAAATGCTTATAGAGTATGGCAAATTATTGAAGATGCTAGTGCTTATGGGTTCAACTCATCACATGCTTTATCAGTAGCATACGACAGTTTGTATGGGGCTTATTTAAAATCTCATTATCCATTACAGTATTATGCTGTGACATTGAACTTATATGAAAATGACCAGGATATTACTGCTTTATTAACAAGTGAATTACCTTATTTTAATATTGAATTATCTGATATTAAGTTTGGTTTCTCTAAGTCAAAATACACTTATGATTTAGAAACCATGACAATTTACAAGGGTATGAAATCTATTAAATATCTGAATGAAAAAGTGTCAGATGAACTATATGAATTGTCAAAAAATAATTATAATGATCCGATTGAATTATTTATTGATATTATCGAGAAAACAAGTTGTAATGCAAGGCAAATTAAAATTCTAATCATGCTTAATTTCTTTAGTGAGTTTGGTGAAGGTAAGTATTTATTAAACTTATTTGAATTAATTAATAAGCGTTATGATAAGAAACATAAAGATAAAACTAAGCAGGCACGTTTAGAAGAAATTAGAAATACTGAAATCGCTAAGGAAGAATTTAAACCTAGTGAAATCATTGCAGCACAGAAAGAGTATTTAGGTTATGCAACTTATAAAGATGAAAAATATAATCCATTAGTGGGCGTGATTACAGATATTTCAAGTCAATATGCGACACGTTGGATTGATATTTATTTTGTGAAAAATGGTAAGACAAAACAATTCAAAATTAAATATTCAATCATTCAAGAGCTAGAATTGAAAACTGGTGATATGATCTATATTAAGGATTTTGAGAAAAGATCACGAAAGAAATTAGTAAATGGTAAATGGGTAAATAGTGATATTCAAGATTTCCATATTACTAACATTGTTAGAGTTTGATAATAAAAAATGAGCCTATTTCTAGGCTCATGATATGGTTAATACAGAATAAAAAACTAATTTTAATAGGTGGTGCAAAATGAAAGAATTAAAATTACTAATATCGTTCGTAAAAGCAGTTGATTATCAAATTCACGGGTGCGAAAAAGTTTCTTATTCTTGTGATTTAGCACAATGGTTTTTTGATGGAAACGAGATAGAATTTGATGATTTATACGATATTTTGATTAAAGAAATTTCACTAATGAATGAAAGAACAGAAGAGTTGTTGCGGCATATAGAGTATTTAAAAATATAGTTTTAAATACACTCAAGGAGGAATTGGAAATGAAACAAAAACTTAATTTTAATGATGCTTTAGAACTGCTTTTACGTGGCGAAAAAATTTATAGCGAAGTAAGCAAATGTACTTTTTTGTTAGATGATGACACAATATTTATTACAGATAATAACGGAAGTCTTAGCGTATTAGATAGAGATAATGAAATGTTTACGTTAGATGAAGTTGTTGGCTTATGGACTTGTAAATAAAATTGATGTTTGAAAGGGTGATGATATGAACACATTATCTTTAAATGATGAACAAGTAGAACAGATTGTATTAGCCTTGACTATTGCAGCACAAAACGCGTTTACGTGTGGCATTGAACATCCAAACCCTAAAACTGCGGACGAACTTATTAAGAAAAGCGAGAAATTTGACGCTGTGTTGGATGTTATCGTAAAACAAGCTGATTTGCCGATTAAGTTTGCAAGAAATCAAGTAGATTAAAATACAAATTTTAGATACGTTTAATAGGAGATAGCATATGAGCATATATGAAAAAGGCAATTTTATTAAATTAAAAAAAGGAGAAATTTGGGTAATTGAAGATGTAAAAGAAAATTTTGTTTATGCGGTTAATGTAAAAACAGATGAAAAAGATATGTTGACAATAACAGCATTAGATTGGCTTGTTTTGAACGGAGAAATTGAAATTTATTGCGCTGATTATGAAATTAATGAATAAAATTAGACATTTATAAGCATTAAGGAGAAATTCGATGAAAACATTGAAGATGATGTTATTATGTGCGTTATTGTGCATTATGATGCCATACGTGACATTGTACAACTTATATAAAGAGTACAAATCTTATTGTAAATAAAATTAAATTTTTATGCACATTTAGGAGGTTTAGAGTTATGGTATATCGCTTATATCTAATTAAAGATGGTAAAGAAATATATTATGGAAGTTCAACTTATGTTGATTATATGTCTGAACTGATTGATGACTATGTTAGAACCA
>CAMESA010000009.1 GCA_945935945.1 uncultured Mollicutes bacterium
GATTTGAAATATAGGTTTCATTCTGAAGATAAACGTTTGTTGTGTCTTAACAATATAAATGATTTTCACAAAAGATATGATTATGCTGTAGGTGTACAAATGATCTTAACTCAGTATGTCATTGATTTGTGGAAAGAAGGTAAATTTGATGTAAACGAATTTATTCAGACCCAAATTCCTGGAAACAAGTTAGCCTTTTTATATCCACACCCTATACGTACTGGTATGGTTTTACCTGATTTTAATTTTAAACGTCATGATTTGTTTAAGTTTTTGGAATATCTAAAAAAAGCTAATTTAGAGGTATATTATGGATTTTTACAATCTACTAAAAACTCGTGTTCATTTAAGTATACAGGCTTAAAAGGAAGAGAATTAAGTGACGAATATACAGAACAACCTGTTTTAACAGATGGAAAACAAATTTTAGCAGAATGTGGACATTCTGTTTTATATAGATGTTATAGTGATAGTGATAAATGCCTATTGTGCGATTTAGAGGCACTGGATAATGAAATTTACATCTGAAATTAGAATTAAGCATTGCCCGATTTGTGGACATGAATCATCATATATAGAAAAAGACGGTTTGTTTACGATATATTGTGAACATTGTAAGTCTAAGTCGATAAATGTTTCGGTTTCACATTATAATGTAGAAGAAGCCGTTAAACTTTGGAACACTAGACCAGTTTTTGATACGATCTCTGAAAATTTCGAATATCTATATAAGTTTTTTCAATTTTATAGTGGAGAATTGAAAGATAGAGAAGTATTAAATAGTTTACAAACTGGTAAGAATTATTTGTTTTTTAGTAATTTATTTTTTGATCCAAACAAACAGACAGCTGGTTGCTTGATTACAAAAAACGGAGAGGTGTTACCTTGTCTGGTTTCTCATCTAAATTCTTATAAAGAGTACATGAATCTATCTGACAATGAAGTAACTGGTGAAATGCTAGATAAAGCTATCCACAATGGATTTGTTAGAGTTTCTTTTTATGGTAAATGTTTAATAACAGAATTGAATAGAGACAAGATTAATTGTAAACAAATTATGTCTTTGTACAAATATATCGATGACAATAAAAATTCTCTACTATCAAGTATAAAGACGTGGGGATTGTCGTATACAACAAATCAATCAAGTTTTTATACAAATATACTTGATTATCTAAATGAAATATTGCTTATGAAAGATTAAATGTTCATATATGCAATATAAATGGAACTACTTGAGCTACAAGAAGATGAACAAGATGATGAGCTTGATGAAGAACTCGAACTGAACGCAGCTATGTCGTAAACAACTTGGTGCATTCTAGCAGTTCTATTCACAACTTCTTCTAAATTTGCTAACATTTTTGTAACATCTTCAGCAACGATTAACTCAGAATCATCAACATTAACTTGTGTTGGCCAACTTTGGTTTTTCTTATACATT
Source organism: uncultured Mollicutes bacterium (assembly GCA_945935945.1). The sequence continues at coordinate 1,445 of CAMESA010000009.1, forward strand.
CTTGATGGTACAGGTCTTTCGTTACTAGAAACGATCACAATATTATATGCACAAAATGTAGCCACATTATTCCAAAAATTGATGATACCTCTTGTAGAAATTAGAGTATCTGTTTTTGCATCCATTCCTCGATTATGCATAAATGTGTTGAAGTCTTTTCTTACATCATTTATGGATACACGTGGTAAAACAGTGCTAGAATTTGCTGTCATAACAGCTCCAACTTTTACTACAGGAGCATTGTATCCAGAATCTTTTGAAGAAGTTCTTTCTGTATCGAAGCGTTTTTCGAAATCTGTTCTCCATTCAATTGGAACCTGTGATACATAGGCTTCTTGTGTTTCTGCAACGTTTAACAAGTTTGCATCGTTTTGTATCCAGTCAAAGAAGTGTTGAACTAGATCGCCATAAGTTATTGTTTCACCTGGTTTAATCGCCATTTACTTTTCCTTCGTTAAAGAAATTTGCTAAGAAATTGATAGACATACCTGTTTTAACTAACATTAGGTTTAAAAATTTATAAGCGTCTTCAATTGGTAAGCATTCTGTTGTAGCTATATCTGGTGCATATGAGAATATGCCTGCTGCAGTTCCAAAGTCCATCATAGAAAATAACACTTGATATAGAATAGGCAATTGTTTTACCGTTTCTAACGGTGAATAGATCAATTTGTTGTAGCTTTTTATCAATGACAGAAAATATATGCTGAAATTTCTTAAAAATTCTTTTAATTCAATATCTAGTTCAACTTTTATATCAACCAATTCAACAGTGTTATTAAAATAAATGTCTTGACTGTTAAAGAACGATTCTTCTAGATTATTATATGTTTTCAATAGATTGAATAAGTTCAATGTAATTAGCGGACTTGATCTATCATCATGTTTCATTGCATATCTAAACACAGTACATAATTTGTTTTCCTCAAGATCCTTAAAATCTAAGAGTAATTTGTCTTCTTTTGTTGCAACTTCCAAAAATTGGTTTAACTCTTCTTCACTTATTGAGTTTAAAATTTTAATTCTGTTTTCTGAAAGTGTTTGCAGGTGTTTATTTATGTCTTCACCGAAGTCTAACATCATATTCTCCTATACTTATGTTTAGAACTTAATTTTTTTATTATTTCTAAACAACTATAAATCAAAACGGTAGAATTGTAAAGTTAAAAATTTATAAAATTGTCTTTATTTTTTTACAATTTTTATATATTCTAATTAATAAGATGAAAACAAAAAGAGGAAACTTTTTATAGATGAGAAGCGATGATTATAAACTAAAATTAAATATGGAAGAATTGTTTCCACCCGCATGGTATGAGAATGTCACAAACGCTGCTAATTATGCTTTGCATAACATGAATATTCCAGAAGAAAAAATGGATGATTTAGTAATGCATATAATTGACTATAACATAAATAAACAACTTAACGATAAACTTTTGAATTCAATTACAGATGATTTACCATCGTATCTTTCTTTTGTAGATAACTCTGCGACTAGAGTTTTTAATGAATTCAAAGGGATTTTAGATGCTTGTGATATTTGTCCATCTTTCAAAGAACATGTGATGTATATTCAATTAAGTAACTCTGAACGTGATAAGAAGACATTTAAGTTTTGGAAAGAAATAGCCAAAAAAGATTTCAAAAGTCTTTCTTTAACAACTAGAGAGCTTAAAGAACAAGAATGTATTAAACTAACTATTCGTAAAAAATGATATGTTTAGAGGTATAAAAATTTGATGTACACTTTCTGGTGTCGAAACAGTACGAATAAGTCCACCAGGAACTCTAAGGTAACAAATTGAACAACCGACCTCGTTTGAATCACAAACAACGTATTCAAATCTTCTTAAAATTTTTAATCTAGATTCTTCTACTTCCTTAAAATTAGTTTGTTTTTTCTTGAACATATTTTTACTCAAAATGACTTTTCAAATATTTTAACGTACTTGGGAATTCTTTTACATCTTCATCTGATAACTGAAGAGTTTTTGTATCAAAAATAAGTTGATTATCACATATTTTATAATTTTTCTTTATTAAACTTTTAACTTCATTTACAGAAAGATACAATTGATGTTTCGTTGAAGAAATCATCTTAATCCCTATTTCATCTAGGTTTATTATACGCATATATCTTCTCCATCTAATTATATATAATAATATAATGGATTTCTAGAAATGTAAAGTTAAATTCTTATTTATTACCAAAATTTCTTCGTATGTCGGAATATAAGAAAGGTTTTTTGTTTATTATATGTTTTCTCCGTTTATCAAATCTATTTCCGTTGATATTTCAGATTCAACTTCTTCTCTACTTGTAATTGTTGAAATTGCAGTGCTCAAATTGTCAAAGTTCTGAATCTGTGGAATTGTACCACCTTTGTTTTGTACTTGTGTATAAGAATTTGATAAATTTGTTTGTAATTTTGTTAATTCAGTCTCTATACTCATCGGTATTTACTCCTAGCTTTCTTCATCTAATGTCACATTGATTGTTTGATCACCATCAGCAACATTTATTATACCAGATACACTTGAATATCCTTCTTTTGAAATAGACCAATTTGTATCGTTTGATATACAAATTATAACAGTACCATTTGAGATTTGTCTAGAAGATGATTTTCCATCATTTCTTGTTAGATTCAATGTTGCTGTTTGAACATTTATATTAAACGTAATGGAAGCTATAGAATACTCAATTATTTTTGTTGATCCAACATTTCCAGTTGTAAACATATAATTATCTGATGAATTGTTTGAGTAAACAATGAAGTTATACTCATGGTTAGGTAATAATAAATATTTTTTATAGTTATCTGTCGTTGAATGACCATATGAATCCATGATAAAATTTGTTTCACTATGATCAAATAATGTAGAATTGTCTGTTGTATAACTAGTATTAGGTATAAATTTAGCTTTAAAAGTTACACTTGGTATGTTTCCTAACATTGAGGATATATCAATTTGTTTTAACGCTCTCCAAACATTGCCATTCGTGGCAATTGTATAATCCTGTTCTTCTGGAATTGTAGATTGTGATAAAGATGGAATTTCTTCATCATGACGAATACGCCAAGGAGATCCTCCTTCAACAATTTCGTCTGTTGCTGTCATTCCTGTTAAATTTGTCAAATCAACTTTTAGTAATCCAGCCGCAGGGTTTCTATTATACAAAGTTGATGCAATTGAAAATCTTGCTGTTGTGTTCGTAGCGGATGTAATACTAACAGATTGTTCATTGATACTTGTTGCTCCATATGTATAATTACAAACAGCCTGTGTAATTTCACCAATTGTTCCTTGTGCGTCAGTTGTATTTGCTACCATTGTAGGAATAATTTGTAATTGGCGATATAGAATTTTATAATAGTTATCTGTAACGGTAGATTTTGCGAAAAGGGTATTGTTCACTTCAAATCCACTTCCAGCAGTTGTGATTGATCCAATTTGATACGTATAAGTACCATCACCATTCTCTGTAGAAGTTAACGTGAATTTAGCATCTACATTAGTTCCTGAAGTTATTATAAATGGATTCATGCTAGATATATCTAAATTTCCAACATTTTCTTCCATCGTTAAACCAGTGATTCCACCTGTTCTATTAACCTGAGATACAGTAACACTAAGGAAATCTAACGGATCATCACGCAAATATATTCCTGTGTTGTATGGTACACCTACTTTGAACCCTGTTTGTGATTGAATAATAGTTGGTTCCCTATATAAAATATCACCATCGTACGTACTATATAAATTTTCCCAATTTTCGACATTTGTTAAATATTTATTAGCACTGTCAGCTTGAATTTTTCCTGATTTACTTTCTATATATTGAACAACTGCTCTTGTTTCTGGGTAGTGGCCATTAGAAATGCTTGTATCATCAATAACTGTATCTTTGTTATAAATTCTTTCAAGTGTAGAGATATCAACATCACCACTTATTATATCATATAGAATACTTGGATCAACATTACTGAGATCACTTTTAGCCAATGCAGGACCACTCATTCCTGATGGTCTTCCTGTTGTAATCGTTAGATTGTTTGTATTAGCATTTGAAAAGTCATAATATGTTAAAGGTTTATTACCATCTTGAGAATCGTGAATAGTAGCATTTGCCAAACTAGAAGTATTTATGTTACTTGTATCTGCATATGCTAAAGGTTTATTCTCTGGATCAGTTGATGGATGGTATGTATTTGTAGCTAAGTCTTTAGTATTAATATTACTTGTATTAGCATATGCCAAATTTTCACCTTGGTGTTTTCCTTGGACTCCAGCACCAGTAGCTAAATCTACAGTGCTTACGTTTGACATATTTGCGTTTGCTTTTAGATCCAATTTTGTCTGAACTTCTGATTCTATAGCTAATCCATATTCGTTAAGTGTTGAAACAATTTTGTTTTTTGTACTTTGATTAGTAGATTTTTCTAAATTAGATAAATCAGCGTATGCCAAGTTACTATCATCAATCAAAGGACGATTTTCAGCTAACACTTTACTACTAACATTAAGTAAATCTGCTCTTGCCATCGGGATACCACCTTTAGTTATTCCATTATGTAATCTAACAGTGGTATTAATATCTGTTCCAAGATTATCTTTTCCTAAATCTGCAGTAACTTCACCTTGAACACCAGTAAAAGCTAGGTTTTCAGAATGATTTCCTCTTCTTAATGCTACTGCTTTTGTTTCTACAACAGATGCCATTTTATAATCTTTCCTTTTCTACATTTATTCATTGTTAAAATCTATACGAACAACACACTCTACAAGACGTTTTGTTCCTGGGTTTTTATCGATGATCTTACCGATACATTTACCATTTTTAATCGTGGAAGCCATACCAGGTCTTAATCTTGATAAGTATATTTTATCCCCGAAGTAATTAACCGAATTACCATCCATAAGCACTGGAACACGACCAGTTAAAGCAACAGGTAAATAATTTTCATTTTTCTTTGACCCTAATTGTAATCCAGGTTTTGTTGAGATAACTCCATCAGCTTCGAATTGTGCTTTTGTAATTTCTTTTTCACCATCACCGAACGAAATTAAAGTTCCTGGTTCATATATCTGATCAGCTTCATAGTACTCTGCTAAGTCGGCCCATTCTGCACGATACGATGTTCCCCAGAAATCAACTTGATTCCAATGCTGAGCTGCTTTATCTTGGGTTATATTTATATCTTTACCAACAATCATCTCGTTGAAATGAATACAAGTATTTACTTCAATTGGATTGTTCCAATTTGCACCAGCTTGCGTACTGTTTGACGGTTTTGTTTTTTGAATAAAGTTGTTATATATACATTGCGGTGTTACAGCAGATGCGTTTGCTGGTGTTGGATAATCAACAACGTTTTTAACTTCAAGGTTTGTTGCATATCTTGTTGTACCAAATACACTCTCACTTGCTTCGTTTCTCAAGTCTAAAGCTAAACGAATAGAATTTGCACCAGTAATCCAACCCAAGAAACAATCTGTACGTGTTGTTGTAGGTTCTCCAGGGTTAGCTTTATCGCAATATACTGGTTGGTTAAGTTCTTCGGCTGAGAAGTTCCAATTGGTTGCTCTGCCCATCGTTGTAGATTTTACTCTGAATCTAGCTCCACTTCCGTTTCTAGGCAATTGTGAACGTGGATCATATACTGCAGATTGTACAACATAATTGTCACCATCTACATCAATATTACCAACAGAAGGACCAATTAATCGGAAATCAGTTATTACACCTCCAGAGTTAATATCAGAACCAGTCACTTTAATTTTTAAGATCAAGTTATCAACAACAATTATATCAAGTTCATCATTTATATCATATCCAGATCCACCGTTGTATAATTCTACAGTGTATGTATAACTATTTAACAGGTTTGTAATCTCACCAGAATATACGATATTGTTACCGATACGAATACCAATAGGCATTTTTGGATTTGGTGCAGGAGAATCTGTAAAATATCTACCTTCGGCTAATTCATAACGATGATTATCTGAATTCCAATAAACAAATTGATAATTTTTGACTTCTTTAGCAAAATTATCTTCACTCACACCTAAAAAGTTCATGGATGGTTGGAAAAATGTCCAATCATTTGTATATTGGCCATAATTTACAGAATTCAAAGCTCTAGGTACTGCTAAAGCTGGAATATTTGATCCATATAAATTATCAACTAAATAACAGTTATATGGTCTAGTTTTATTATCAAGTGGATAGTCTAAAAGTGTTTCGTTTGGTACTTCTGGTAAACTTTGATTTCCATCTTCCATCACATCTAAGTTTGATATAAAACCAAGATTACTCAAAACTGTATTAAAGAACAATTTTAATCTATTACCAATTCTACCTACGTTTTTTGAATATTTTGTTATAGGTGATGGAAGTGAAGCTACGGCAAATAAAACGTCATTAGCACCATCGTTATCTTTTATATATAAACCAATTGTTCCAATGTTCCATACTTCTTCATCATTATCTGTACGAGAACCAATGCCTTCAGGTGGTAAATTTAAGCAATATTGTAATCCACCAGATGCACTGTTATATCTCCAGCTTAACACTTGTGGTAATTTTTCTGCACTATGAGCAGCATTTAATGTACCAATTGAAAATTTTACATCACCATGAGACAAGAAGGTTTCATCTGTCCAATCAATGAAAGGAATACTAGGATTTATTACAACTTGATCAATTATTTTTACACCACTTATTGTAAGTCTATATCCACCAATGACAGTATTTGTAAGTGCCTTTAATCCATTTGAGGTAATTACTAATCTGTATGATTCATCTGGAGCTACAACAAGCCAGTTTGTACCGTTGTATTGCTCTAATTCCCAACCGTTTTCATTATCACCAATAGCACAATATATCCCAGCTTGTAATTTATTTGGGTAATTTATAAAATATTGATCACGGCTTATTGGTTCTCCAGCACCAGTACGTTTAGCGAACCAAAAGCTACTATCTATGCCATATACGGCTAATTGATCTGCTGTAACTAACATTTTTATCGTAAATCCTTTATTTAATCATATATATAAGAACTAAAAAATCTAGTGTATTAAGATAGTTTTTTATTGTAGTGGTGGTAAATACGGGTAATCTTTTCCACCAATTGTAACATGGTCATTCCAAATTGATGTATCTAATTTAAGTCTATTTACAATTTCAGAATCTGTCATACTTTCGCCAATAGATGTTTCTTGTGAATTACCAAATATAACTTTCCAAGCTGCTAAATCTTTGTTGTCACCAATTTCTTGATCATATTCACTATAATTATTTACAGCAGCTTCTAAAGACTGGTATGTTATAGTATTTGAAACATTGAGACCAAACCCTGAAGAATTTGTATAATGCCAAAAACTATAATAAACAGTTTTTTCATCTTTTTGATACGTAAAATGTTCACCAGTTGTGTTAGTATGAATACTAGAATCGCTAGAAGCATAAAGCATATACATATCTCCGTATATTTTATAAGCATGTTCTCCTGTTTTAACGAAACTTCCATTCAAATACAATATTCGTGAAAAATCGATTCCCCAAAAAGCTTTTTCTTTAGTAAAACTTATGCCATCAATTACCCAATACTTATTGTTTTCGTGTAGATATCTCCAAACATCTGTTATTGTTTTCTCAGAGACATATTGTTTTCCACTTTTTACAGATTTATATCCTTTGTCTTCACCAGTATATCCAGACCAATCTATACTCATTTTATTCTCCTAATAGGTTTGCAACTTCATTTAAGTCTGGTGTTGTTTCTTCATATCTATCTGTAACTGTTAACATAAATGTATCTTGTGCCTTATTATATTTAACATTCGCAACACTCTTATACTCATGTGTCGTTGTCGTACTCATATTTACAGCTTGAATAGTTTGTTGAGCTACCATCACACCACCACTATTTACAAATTGATAACCACTTTTACTCATTGTACCGCCTTGATAACCAGTAACTTCGATTACAGGTTGAGTTTGGGATACTTTAGTATACCAGCAAGCAAACATTTCAATATTCAATTCTTCTGGAGTATATTGTAAGTAGTCTTGTTTTAACCTTTTGATATCTAACAAAATGTTCTCTTCACCAGTTCCTGTGTTATCTCCACCCCAGTACAACAAGTAGTTAGATGGATTTGGCACATAAGTGTTTCCAGTACCAAAACCAACTTTAATATTATTTATGGATGATGCAACTTCTCCAGTCATATTTGTGATATATGTCCAGCTATCTAAATCTCTACCAGAAGTCCATCTGTATTTTAGTACAACATAATCAACGTTTTTCAATACGATTTCTTTAGATGAAACAAGTGTACCGTATGTATCAAATTTAAGTGTAGAATTATCAATAGTACTTAATAAATGGTTAGTATATCTATAGAATGTACTATCTTCAGTTTCTTCATAAGGTACTAATTCTGGTGTAGCTTTTGTAAATACGTAATCTACATCTTGGAAATTAAATCTCATTTTTGTGTTGTTATCATAATATACTATGTTTGTAGGTAACAACATAATTGCGCAGTTTGTTTCAGATCCATTCTCAAGTTGAACAGTGCTGTATACATTATATTTTACTAAATCACATGACCAAGTTGTGTTATTGTGACTATAAGAATATGTATCTGTATATGGAGCATTGTTTATATCGAATATATAATTGACTTTCGAATAGAGAGGAGTATCGGTATCTACATAAATAGACATTGTGCTACTATCTTCAACTTCTACCTTATGATCTATTATTACTTCGTTTGTTCTACCTAAATTCCAGTTCATATCTGCAGCATCTGATAATGTAAATTCTGCAATACCAGCTTTTAGATTTTCTTTTCCAGCATGTGGATCTTCATTATCTAACGATGCTAATTTCCATTCATATACAGAAAATTCAGTATCTAAAGTAACATATGACAAACGCCAAGAATTGTTTTCATAAAATAAACTATTAGGTCTTACATAATTTATCTTTCCATCAACAACGGTTTGCAACATCTTTATATCAGATGTTTCCGTTACTTTTGTTACAGTTTGGAGATTTTTGCTGACAATATAACCTTCTTCTTTCACATCATAGTTTATAACAATTGCATACAACCAATCTGTTCTTGTTTGGTTTGGTACACAAGTTACAGTAAGTCCTGGAAGATTACTAAGTCTATTCCAATGTACATCACCAGTAGTTTGATTGCTTGTTTGCTGTTGTGATGTCCAATCCGTATATGTAAGTTGTTTACATGGTAGATATCCTGTAATAACATCTGTCCATTCTATATCTCTTTCTTCACCAGTTGTCTTGTATAAATATTCATCTCTTCCAAAGTTTTTATACAATTCGACAGATGCTTTTAATGTACCATCATTTTGGAATTCATAGGTCGGATTTCTAAACATATAAGATACTAGTTCTAAAGGTTTGTTTGAAACAGCTTTTTTGTATGGTAAAAATTCATGATCGTTTGTAAAGCACTGCTCTTCAGTTTCATAAACTTGAGAAGTTAATAAACTCATTGGTTGAATTTCTGTAGAACCGTTGTTGTTAGGATCTCCAAACATGTATATTTGTGTTATTTGATGAATATATAAAACTGCGGAAGCTATTTCGTAAAAAGCATCTTTGAATATATTCATAAATGTTTCATAATCCATTGTGAGAGGTATTTCTACAGAAACATCGACATGGTTTGTTGGATACCACAAATTTTTTCTGTCTAAAGTATACCAAGATACCCAATGACCACTTAATTGTTCAGACACTTTACCGAAATCATAGAAATCTACAGGATCTTCTCTAATATAACCACAATCTATACTTGGTTTATTAGGTCCTTGTTGTGGATCTGTCGTATAATCGTTTATAAGAGGTAAAAACATAGAAATAGTTTGATCACCAGTTGAAAGAGTGTTTTCGTAGAGTAGATTTCTTTTTTTATCTAAAATTTTATAAGAATATGTTTCACCTTCATCGATTAGATATTCAAAAGTGTTTGTATTTTCATCATATGAGAAAACTTTCATTCTTTTGTTTTCCGAATTGTATAACTCAACACGGAGATTTATCGGATCTACGGAAATGTTAGCTACTTCTCTGGTTTGATAACTTATTGTTTCTGGAACTACAACATTTGAAGCCGTTCCTATATGTCTTAATAAGATAATGTTTCCAGTGTTTTCATCTATTTCGCATTCGTAGTTGTTGTCTTTTGTAATGTTTGCTGTTCTTATAGAAGAATTAATTGTTAATGATAAAGTAATTTTATCTTCCATTAAAACAGGGAAAGGTACAGCAGGATGGTATCTGTCTATAACACCTTCTGTTAAAACAGGATAATTTGAATATCTTAATACACCTTCGAAACGAGGAGTGTTTGCTAAATTTACGTTATTTATAGCTAATTCACTTACTTGTCCAAAATCTAATGTGTCTGTGATATATCTTTGATGATACTCTGCTCCTAATTCTTCTGCTGTTCTAAAATCAACATATCTGCTTACATCATCTTTATTCGATCCTTCTGATTTTTCTTCTTGTGTAGTACAGAATGTCCATGATCCTAAATTAACATTTTTATATGTATCTCTTACACTAAATACACCATTTTCAATTGTAAACTGAAATTTGTATGTGTGAACAGAAGGATGTCTGTTTATCAAATGACCCTCGTCCCAACCCCAAGCTGTAGCTGTGCTGTAAGCCATATTGCCTTGGTTTTGATTGGATGTGTTCAGCCACTCCATCCAATCTGTCCCATCATTTGCGATGGTGTTCACCCAAGTCTTCTTTGACTTAAGATAGTAACAGCCATTTAAACGACTATCAACAACATTTTCGAAATAATCGAAATTCCATTCTGGTGTAAATGAATCTTTACGGATTACTACAGGGAGAGTACCGTTTTCAAAATGTAAGCTCCATGTATATGCGTACGATTTACGGAGTTCATCAGGAACAACTGTCTGAAAAACCTCAATCAATTTCCCCCATTCTTTATTGAAGAAATATGATTTTTTATCTGGTTTCTTTGTAGATTTGATAGGTGTAAACAATTGTTCTATGTTAATTATTTTACCATCATCTCTGAATGCATTATAGAAGTTATATGATGCTCTTGTACCTACTGTATTATAAAAACTTCTGAGTTCTTCAACCAGATTGTGTTTTTTCTCCAAACTAAGATTTGTAACGTTTATTTGTAAACCTAAAAAGTTAATCAAAGCGTTTATGTTTGATGAATCGACTTTATTTATGTTACGAATGTTTTTAAGTCTTTGAATACTATCATAAGTTTCATTTAACAAGACTTTTTGAAAACTAGTTAAAAGTTCCTTAAACAACAATCCATTCAGATCGTATTCCGAAACATATTTTATAATAGATGGCGCATCTGGAACTGTTAAATAATACTCAGACGATTGTAAAGATTTTTTGTTAAATTTTGTTACAACTAAGCATTTTACAGAACGACCCTCAAAATCGTCATCTACAATTATAACACAACCGTCACCGTTTTTTTCATGGATAAAAAATCCAGGTCTAATGTCATCTATAACAAGTCTAGCTATATTATCAAATGTAACAACACAGTTATAAGGGTTTTGAATTGTTGTTCCTCTATCGTCTTTTGGACCATAAGTTAGATATCCAAATGATGGTGTAAATGTCAACGCATAACAATCTTTTGACATTCTATAGTATTCAACAAAATCTATACCATGCTTGATTACAGTATTTAATCTGATGTAGTTTCCAATTTTTTGGATTTTATCAGGTGAAATTAATTCGCCGTTTTTGAAGAATATATATCTTTCTAATGTATAGTCTTTTAATACAAATTGATTAAGTTCTGGATTCCAACTAAAATCATCTTCTACGTTTCCTTCATATACAATATCAGCGGAGGTATATACAATTACATTGCTCATAACTTTGTTTGTATACGATGCTTTTATATTTATGATATTGTTTTCTATATCTATTTCATATTCAGATGAAGAAAGTTTATAACCATTTACAAAAACAAGTACAGGTTGTGATAGATTTTCTAAAGTATTTCCATATCTATCTATACCAGAAACTTTGGTATTTCTTTCTCTTAAATTTACAAGAAATTCATAATAACGTGAACTGTCCACAAATTGAAATAAATCTAAATCATATTGAGGTTGATCTTTTACAAATAACATATTATCAGTTATAGTATAAGATGTTTTTGGACATAACAGACTATCACTAAATAGTAATGTTGTCATATTAACATCACTTACTTCTAGTGGTCTATCCAAATATATTTTATTTATTTCATTTACTGTTTCAGACATTGGCTTACTTATATTCTTTGATTACTTCGTTTACTGTAATATATGTTTGAATTAAGAACTCATCAACATTGACTTCTATGTTGTCAACAGGTTCTAGTACTTTACACCATTTTACGTTTGGAGTTGACATAACAGCTGTATAAATATCAGAAAGTTTAAGTCCTTTACCCAAATAATCAGGAGTAACATCAAACAATTTATTTACGTTGTTTTTTATATCTTGTATTATCATGTTACTTGTGATTGTTGCTGATGTGGACAAAGAGGCATCAATTGTAATAGCTACCTGTTTCACTTTTGGTTGTACAAATTCCATATAAGTTGTAAAGTGATTATATTTCTCAATTATAGGTTGATCTAAATAGTTTACGTCTTGTGTATCAATTCTGTTTCCAACAAATGCACTTGATACCTCAACATTACTGTTTGATGTGATTAAGATTGTTCCACCCTCACCAAGAGTAGTTCCATCACCAGAAGCACGTGCCATATTGATATTAACAGTTAATCCAGTTCCAGAACCACCAATCGTTTTGTAAGCAACACCTTGTTCATGACCACTAGGAGGAGTGAAATAGTTTGAAATGAATTCATCAATAGATTCAGAATCTGTGTCTACTAAAACTGAGTTCACCCATACAGCCTGTAAAACACCACCGTAACTATTTTTTGCTGTAATTTTTAACGCAATTTGTGAATCTGTGCCTTGTAAATAAACGATATCATTTACTTCGTAGCCTTCGCCCATGTCTTGGAATTTTGTTTCTTTAAAATCAATAGTGTATACAGCTTGATCGTCTAAGGAAAGAGGAATGACAGTGTTTACATAATTTGCACCAATCAATTCTGTAGACATTTCAGAAGAACTTTGCTCACGTACACTTATTGCATAAATACCATTTGTTGCATTTATTACTTTAACTAAGAATGTAGTTGATATACCGTTTTCAGCATAAGTATAAGCTAAAATGTTTCCATTTTTGTAGCCATTATCTACTGTTAATCCATCTATTTCAACGTTATAACTATACAACAAGTAATCATCTTCGTTCATCAATCCTTCATTCAAATATCCTAAATAAGATGGATCTTTTGGATCAATTCCTTCTGAGATATCTTGTTCTTCTTCTTTTGTATAGACATAACTAGGACCTGGACTACCTGCTGTTGGGAAGTTCATATGAATCGTACCATTGTTAGCATAATCGATATAAGAACAATCTTCTTCATATAATAGTTTCATCTTATCAATATGAATATAACCTTCGTATTGTGAAGAAGAAGCGGTTTGTTCTGTCGTATAAAATTCTATAACAAATACATGATATTTTTCTAAAATATTATCTTCTGTTAAACAATTTGTTGGATACCAATTTGTCCAGTAATCTGTTTCTGGCCCTGGTCTTTCTACATATACTCTATCGATGATTCTTGTCCAATTTTCACTATTCCTTATGTTTTCGTAAGATGGATCAGAGAGTTTTGAGCCATACATAGCAAATGTACCTATGAACTTTTGTGAAGGTGTTGCTTGGAATTTCACACCAGCTATACCTTTTCCATCTAATAAATCACTGTAGTTTATGATAATTTGTACAGGTTGAAGTAAAGATGGTGTATATAAGCTTTGATAATATGAATCGCTTGAAATATTCGACCTAGCATTTGTAATTGGATAAGCGTTTGTTGCGCCTTCTTTGTCATCGTTTGTTTTAACAAGTTCTTTTGTTAATCTAACACCAGTTTGTACTCTTACAGCTAAGTTACTTCCGTTTCCACTAGATGTGATATCATTGAATACGTATTGTGTATTTGGTTCCCATGCGTAATCCGAATTTGTCATAGCTTGTTGTAGTTTTAAGTTTGTAACAGAACCATTCGGATTTACTTCTGTAATTAAAACACTCAAATTAATGTTATCTGCACCATTTCCTAAATAAACAACATCTCCAACTTTATAATCAATACCAGAGTTCAAAATAGGATCGTCATCCAATTCAATGAAACAAGGACCATTTAAACAATGTAAAGCAGCTTGCCAATCTGGTAATAAACTATCTCTAGGATCTTTGATATTATCATTTATAAAGAGAAATCCTTTAGCACCAGTATCTTGAGCTAAAACAAATTCATTTGGATTGGTTTTATTTACAATCTTTAATGCATAAGAACCATAAAAACCTCTGTTACTACCAATCAATCCGTCATATTCATAACTCTTTTCAACATAACCTATTGTGTTATATGGATAAGATTCGAAAGATTTAAGACCAGTATAGAAAACCATATTCATCATCAACGGATCATAGGCACCAGCTTTATCTGCTTGCTCATATTCACCCCAAGCATTTGATGTTAAATAACCACATTGATTATCTAACATTGCAATATAATCTTGTCTACGAACAGCACGATGGCCAGAAGCGTAAACCCACGGAGAAGTCATACGTAAAACTTCTAACGATTGTGTGCCAAAACCACCATAACTTGTAGAGGTTGTTGTTACTTCTAAATCTAAATCTTCTTGATTACCATAACTATCTGTAAATGTCAAAGGATTCTCTAATTTTCCTTGTAATCCAATTTCAGAGGTATTTCCTTCTTCACCATCATTTGAAACATAGTGAATAACAATTGTACTGTTTGAAATAGGTAAATCTCCGAGTTGACCATCACCAACTTTTAGGAAAGACCTACCATCAGAGTCTGTTCTTAATACAACCATTTTAGTTAAGTTAGGATCAGAAACATAATTCTTTTCATAATCAAGGAAGTTATCTGACACAGACCATTCTTCACCGTTTACATAAACTTTAATGTAATTTTGATTTGCCTTAAAGTCACTTGAAAAATAGAAACGTTCATATGGAATACCAGAAGTCGTTTTTGTTACTTCTAGCACTTCACCTTGCATTAAAACGATATCTGTAACAGTCTCTACACCAGCAGGAAGTAAGATACCATGTGGATTGAAATATTTTTTACCATTGATAATAAATGAAGTTTCAGCAGGTATTGTTAAATTCATACTTATGAGGTTTTTCTTAGTAAAAGTAGCTAAAACTTGTGCGGAATTGTTTCCATGTATAACATTACCAAGAGTAACAGCTAATTGATAAATACCTTCTCTACTAAATGCAGTATCTGTATAGCAATTTGCCATTGTACTGACAACAAAGTATTGTAAAAATGCACCGTATCCAGCAAATACGTTCGCAAGAGCAGTTGTTGTCTCAGATGGATACATTGCAGAAAAAGTAGGTGAATCATTTGACCAACTTTCTATAATTGCACTTCTTAAACTATTTATGTCATATACTATATTGTCTAACTTCATTTTGCTTTAATTTCCCATCACTGTTATAGTATAAAGAACTATTGTTTTTGTGACAAATGGCCTTATTTTTCAGAAACTTTTGTAGATACAGATGATGAAACATTATTTAAGCTCGGTACTGTAAAAGTAACGTTAACTTCATATGTATTTCTATCTGTTTTATAAATATAAATGTCTGCTGGACTTAATTCTACTCTTGGTTCGTTGTCTTCAATGTCAGCATAGATGAAAGCAACGATATCAGCTGGATCAACATTATTTTCAAACAACAAAGAGTATAAAGTTGTTCCATATTCACGATTAAACGGAACACTTCCTTTTGGTGTCATTAAAAGGCGTTCAATGTTTTGCTTGATTGAGTTTAAATCATATACAATGCTATTCAACTCTGCATTTGATGTATTAAACTTTGTGTTCAAATCTGAATAAGTTGTCATTATATGTTTCTTTTCATAAGGGAATCTGTAGATTAAATCATTCTCTTATTTAGAACTTATTTTTCTAGCAATTACATAGTGCTTTTTGATAGTTTATTTAGCTTGGTTTTAAAGTTGAACCATTTGATGCACTGTCACCAGCCATATATGGAAATCTATGGGTATGTAATGAGAGCTTAACTCCTTTTCCTTCAACTTCACCATCGGCTTTAACATGTCCACCAACAGTAAGATTTCCAGTAATATCAACATCACCTTGTAAAGTTATTTTTGGAGATATAACTGTTGCAGAATCTGATGCATTACAATTTATGGTTTTACATTGTATATCCACATCTTCCGTAATTTTAGCGGATAATTGTTTTGAAATTACATTAACCTTACCTTTCTCATTTATAATTGTAATCTCAACTTCTTCAGTAGCTTTTATTGTAATGTTTTTCTTTGTAGTAATATTTATGTCTTCTTCAGCATTCACATCAACTTGTTTTACCTTGTCAACAGAAACATCCCCGATAAAATTCATAACAGCTTTGTTTTTATCATTAGCGGTCAAATCTATACCAATAAACTGATCTTTGTCTGCATAAATTCCATAACTTTTTAAGTATTTGTCATTTGTTGGTGTGTAGTCTGTTTTTTTATACAATGCACCTAGATACAATAAGGAGTTAACATCATTTTGAACGGCTAACACAAGTAATTTTGTTCCTACTTCAGGTACGCAATGATCAAATAATGGAGCTTTTTCTCTATCAGATTGTTTATTACCATCTTTCTTTTGTTGATTACCAGATCCTGCTTCTTGCTGTGGCCCATCTTCAGTAGGAGTACTGGAAAACATACCACGAAAGGCTCTATCAACTCTAGCAGCCCATGGTAGATCCGCATCTGCTATACCAGAATGTATTTGTGGCAAACGTACTTTTACACGGTAATTGTGTGTTGGATCATCATTGTCAACAACCGTACCAATAAAAAATGGATTTTTATTGTTTATCTTTTCATAATATTCTGAATACATTAGTTTGTGTTTCCTTTCGTGTTTAATCCTTGTGTTACAAACTTAATTTGTGTACCAGCATGTTTTTGTGTTACATTTACATCTATTGATTCTACCATTGCTTTTGTTGTTAAAGCTTTCATTTTTGTAAATTTGCCTTTATCTGCGTGAACATCATATTCAATATTACAAGTGTCAAACAAATGATATGCTTCAAAAAATGGTACTATAGAATCCTTAACCACTAACCCTGTGCTCGGACTAAATTGGATGGTCATAAACGTAGAATAAGTAGATAAGACTTGTCTATTTTGATTGGCAGCCTTAAAATAGTTTTTGTGATGATTGCCAACATCAAAAGGAAACCAATCTTGACTGTTTTTACAATCACAATTCTTACATACACAAGTAGATTCGGATGTTTTTGTTACCTTATCTGATGTTGAAACACTATAATCATACTTACATTCTGTTCCTTCTATGAGTTGAAAAGCATTTCCGTTTGCCCCATAGGCACCTAATTGAACATTGTTTATACCGAAAGGAGCATGAGTAACAACTGGAACACCATAAGAGCCTACTCTAATACCAAGACAGCCATCACTACAATTACCATTTGCACAATTTGAAGCAGCTTTATTACAATCGAAACATTTTACGATGTTTTTATAATATAATTTTTTGTTTCTATCTATGGCCCACATCATAGCTGAAGTATCATTTATATATCCATATTGACAGCAATACGTTAAAAATTGATAAACAGTTCTTCCGTTTGCTATCCAAAGTTGCTTGTCTGAAGTGTCATCTATACTTGTGTTAGTAAATCCGAATTTCGTGGCACAATTCTTAAATACACTAGAAGTTGTACATGCACAATTTAATTCGTTTGCATTGCCATAACCAGATATAAAATCAATAACACCGTGTAAGAGAAGTTTAACAAAAACGCCATGATCTTCTAATTTATGTATTTTAAATAGTCTAAAGATATATGGTTTTTCTTTTAACTTTTCGTAACCTGATGAAATCTTTTCATTAATTTTCATATTTATATAAATTAGTGTTCCATCTGTTATATACTGGTTATCAATCCAAGTATATGGAACTTCTATTTCCACTTTACAAGTTGGGATTATGTCTGATATAGATTCGTGTATACTAACACCGTAAACAATACATCCATTTGCTCTTTGATCAGCTTCGTTATAAAAGAATATAGGATCATTACTACCATTAGGCATTATTCCAAGGATTAATGTATAAAATCCTTGTTCAACTGGCATTCCTATGTTTGATTGACTTATACTCATATTATACTATCTTTATTGTTTTACCTATATCACTTTCTACTTTGTTTTCAGTAGTATTTGTTTCCGTTATAAAGTTTGAAATTTGGTTACGTGAGTTAATGGAATATATCCAATTCTCTTTTATATCTGTTAACGGATTATTAAGTCTATTTAAAAACAAAATCCACCACCAATATTCTTGAGAACCCAATACAGAATGTTTTGCAACAAGTTCTGGAAATCCATGTTCATCTTCTGATACTAAATAACGCTGTACTTCACCAAACGAATGCCAATTATCATTCAACGCTTGATATAATCTTTTCAATCCAGCATTTACATCAGAACATTCCCTACCGTTGTTATCAGTAAGTTGTGTTGAAAAGAATGAATTATATGATATTGAATTTGTCATTTATGTTATTCTCCAGGTTTAAATGCTTCAGCACTTTCATTTTGTCCATTAATACCTGTGCTACTAACTGTATCTATTATCCCTTGTATAGGTTGTTTAATCATATTATAGCCTTTTTTTCCTATTCCTTTTGCTGTTTCCATTGCAGCATTTAAATCTAACTTAAATGAACCTTGATCTCCTTGCTCTTTTCTCCATAACATTTTTGTATAAGTTGTACTTGTTAAAGTTTCAATCGTACTTATAGTTATATTTACTTCTGCTAGGATAGGACTCAAACTTCCATCATCTCTTAACATTAGTCCTCTAGTATTCGGATAAGTTACAGATATGTTTTTGATTATACAATTGTCTATAAATAACATACCACCAATTTGAACCATTATTCTAGCCTTATTTGGTGTTAAACTATAAGTTTTTGCTTTGCCTTTATTTCCTTCTGCGTCTGTTTCATGACCAGCTATAATTGTTAAGTCTAATGGAGAAGGGGCTGGTGTATAAAAACCAAACTTACCATCAAGCCTTGGTAAGCATAGACATCCTAAAAACTCAAGTGCTTCTTTCAAACTTGTTTTAACATTACCACATCCATTTTGATAAGAGTTATCATCTAATACAGGTATTTTAAGTTGTATTTCTAATGGTTTTGCACCGTTCCAAATCAAAAAGTTTGCAGCTCGGTTTATACCAGAACGAAAATGTCTACCTGCACTTATACCTGCGTTTAATGCACCACCTGACGCAAATTGCATTACTAAATTACCAACACCTTTGAAAATATCACTAAGAGGACTACCCCATTCTGAACCAATAGCGTAATTAAAACTATCTGGTAAGTTTGACGAGATTATATAAGTACTGGTTTTTCCACCAAACTCTGAACCATTTGTAGTCATATTTTGAAAATCTTTAACATAGATTCTTGTCTGATGGAATTGTTTATAATAAGATGATCCGATGTTTATGTTAGAAAAATCAAACGACTTATGATAATTACAAGTAGATGATAACGAATTTGAGAATAAAGAATCCGTGCTTATATAAGGTCCTTGTGATGGATCTTTTAGTTGCGTTCCGTTAGATGGTGCTGTATTTGTTGTCATTCTATATTATCCCCAAGCTTTATTTCCATTGTTATTATCAGAAAATTGATGTTCAGGATATGTTTCTGATATTATAACACTTCCATTGTTTTTCTTATTTCCTTCTTTTCTGTCAGTGTTAGCTTCATCAGTTTTTTGAACCAATTGTCTCATTAGTTCGACAATTTCTTCTTGTGTTTCTTTATCATGTGAATTTAGTATAGCTTCTTTTTCTTCGTTTGTTAATTTTTCAAACAATTTCACTTGACCACGTGCAAGATGTATATATTGATTTTCATTTAAATCTTGTCCTGTCATTTTCATTCTAAGAGCTAACGCTTCTTCGCCAGTTAGTCCGTTTTTAGTTATAAAAC
>CAMESA010000010.1 GCA_945935945.1 uncultured Mollicutes bacterium
AAATTGCTGTCTTGCGGATGTTGGAGCTGTTATGAAAGATGGATTTGAAATGGGGAATATTTGGTATAACGAACCTAAGACACTGGATACTGCTTGTGATGTGTTGGGTGATGTGATTATGTCAATGGCTTCACAACAGTACGGTAAATAATTGCCGTAATAAAACCTCATTAACTCGCTCAGAGGTGTGCGATTTAATATCGTGCTAACGGTTCAGAACTAGAAATAGCTTATGAGTAAGGGAGCCTAAGTCCTAAATGGATATGGTAATACCGTGCGAAGTCTAAATTTTAGAAACGTGGAGAGGACAGCGAAAGGATAGTTATATAGCGTTATGTGAGTTATATAATGAATAACCGAGTAGGGTAGAACGTGAGTTGAGCGCACGTTTGAAACATGAGGGGACAACTAACAATTGTCTAAGATATGTTGCAAAAGAGTAACCAGTTAAGAAATTAACATCTCTTTTGGGTTTTACAGCACCAAACATTGATACAGTTTTAGCTTATTATGTAGAAAAGTCATATAACAAATATATGAAAGAAATTTACGATGATTTATTAATTTGTGGCGCTGATCCGCTAAATATTGATGAAAATATTGTTAAAAATCGTGCTATGAGTAAAGTAAGACGTGAATTAGAGCAAGGTATTCAGGGGTTAGAAATTAAATTAAATACAGTTGCTAGTTCACGTGGAGATTACATTTTCGTAACATTCTCATTCGGTAATGACATTAATCCGTTCGCACAATTAGTAAGTGAAACAATTTTAAAAGTGCGTAAAGGTGGTCAAGGTAAAAAAGGATTTGAGAAAGTGGTTTTATTTCCAAAGCTCTGCTTCCTTTATGATGAAGCTGTTCATGGTGAAGGTAAAGAATTAGAGTATTTATTTGATTTAGCAATTGAATGTAGTTCTAAAAGTATGTACCCTAAACATTAATTGGGGCTTATGAAAGTGATTTTATATGAAAAACATCGTGAACCTATAAAAATAGGGTGTCTATTCTACGCTTAGGATCAGTAGGAAATGACTGATAGAGAATAGGCTAACAGGAAACCCTAAGTGCTAAAGCATATGGTAATCCTGTGCAAAGTCCATCATTTGTTTGTAGTCTTAGGAGGAGAAGATGAGGATAGATTATAAACAATGGGTTATTAACAATCAAAATAAACTTGGTTACACTGTAATAAATTTTTATAATGAGAACAATAAATTATTAGTTAATCTAAAATGTAACATATGCGGAGCTTTAAAAACATTAGAAGCTAAAAGTGTTTACAGAAATAGTAAGAGTAAGTTGAACTTACATAATGAAAAGTGTTCATCTTATTATTTTTTAAAACAAGATAAAGATATGGGAGTCGAACATAGAAAACAGTTTAGAGCATTTTATAGGTACGCTAAAGAAAGATGTACTAATCCCAAAAGTAAAGATTATGAACGATATAAGGGGAAATGGAATTTCATAGATTATGTAGACTACTATCATTCTTGTTGGGATGAATACAAGAAATCTACGAAATTATATCCAAACCAAAAACTATCCATAGATAGAATTGATGGCGAAAAAGGGTACGAAAAAGGAAATGTTCGCTTTATTCCTCTTGAAGAAAATTTAAGAAATAAGGCTTGTGTCAAAACTATTCGACTAGAAAACGTTATTACTGGTGAAATTATAATTGAACCTAGTTTGGGGAGAGCTTCTGTTAGATTATTCGGCGATACAAAACACGCTTCCGCAATAAGTCGAACTATAAAAAGAAATGGTGTTTATCTTAACACATGGAAAATTACTTATTTAGATTAAAAAATAAACAAATGATGGAAATGTCTATCGACTATCGAAAGTATATCTAATGAGAAAGACATTGGAGAATAAATGAGTAGAGTACATTAACAGTGAAATTCTGTTAATGGAAGTGCGATGGTTCTGATTAATGGTGATAGTTAATCAGAATATGATATAGTCAGTTCCCTCTGGAAACATTGGGATTAAACGGATTTCCTCAGTTTAAGTGGTGATGGGTATGTTTCAGAAATGTATCAAAAATACGGAAGGGTAGCCTCACCAATGGGTTAATTTGATAGCTCATTTAAAACTCGGTGAACTTACAAAAGTAAGGTGTGTAAATGACGGTTAGTAATCGTAGGAAATGACGATGAACATTTGCGCTAACAGGGAAGGGTGTTAAAAACACATAATCCTGTGTCAAGACTCAACATATATCTCACTAAAACTAGAGGGGGATATAATATGTATTGTGTATATAAATTAACCAACAAAATAACAAATTTAATATATGTAGGTGCTACAAATAATATAAAACGTCGCATGAAAGAACATAGAAAAGATGTTAAGCGTTGTAAACATCGAAGATTTTATGCTGATATTGAAACTTATGGATTTGAGTCTTTGGAATTAGAAATTTTATGTTATTGTGAAACCAAAGAAGAAATGTTTCAAAAAGAGATTTATTATATTAAAAACTTGAAAGCTAATGATCCACGCTATGGTTATAATCAAACAAAGGGTGGTGTAGGAGGATTAACCCATGATATAACTGGCGAAAATAATCCTATGTTCGGCAGAACTTGTTCACCTGAAATGCGAAAACATCTTTCCGATACTTTAAAAGGTAGATGTAAAACAAAAGAACACTGTGAAAAAATATCACAATCGTTGAAAGGAAAGAAAAAATCAGAAGAACATTGTAAAAATTTATCATTAGCGTTAAAGGGCAATATTCCTAGCACAGCTATTCCAGTATCAGTGATTCACGTTGATACAGGAGAAATCCTTCATTTCGTATCAGAGTCTGAAATGGAACGAGCTATAAATTGTTCTCGTCAAACGATAAGAGATGGAAAAATAACAAAAACTGGTTATAGAAAATATGTTGAGGAAGATCAAGAGATCATCGAAAGCGTAGCATAAGAGAAATCCTTATGTGAAGAAGCGAGTAGAGTACATTGACGGTGAAATTCCGTCAGTGGAAGCGCCGAGCGTATTATATTTGGTAATAGAGTATAATGCGAAGATATGATCCATAGGAACATCAGTTCCTAGTGTCGTGCCTATCTTTCACCATATTATGAACAAGGTGGAATGTATGCAGCAAACGAAGAAGATAAACCTGTATTTGTCGGACGTTCAAATATTGGACCTATCACATTACACTTATGTCTGATTTATCAGGAAGCTAAAACAACAAATAAAGATTTTTATGAATTATTAGATTACTACTTAGAAATGATCCGTTCATTACATTTACGAACATATGAATATTTAGGTCAAATGAAAGCAAGTGTGAACCCTATCGGATTTACTCAGGGTGGTTTCTATGGTGGTAATTTAGATTACAATGATAAAATTGAGCCAATTCTTAAACATTCAACAGCATCATTCGGCTATACAGCATTAAACGAATTGTGTTTATTGCATTCAGGAAAATCAATTCGTGAAGATAATTCATTTGCAGTTGAAGTTTTAACTTATATTAACAATAAAGTAGAACAATTCAAAAAAGAAGATAAACGATTATACGCGATTTATGGGACGCCTAAAATGTTGGGCCTTTAGTAGGAAACTGCTATCGAAAACTCTGTTAAACGGGCAAAGCCGAATAAAGAATAAGCTGATAAGAAAGCCTAAGTCCTAAAGGATAGTGGTGATCCCGTAGTAAAGTGAAAGTTTTAGTTATAAAGGGGGATTTATGGCTAAAAGATCAGGGAATTTAAAAAGAGAAGACATAAAAGAGGAATTAAAACTTATTGAGGGAAGTAAAACCGATTATATATCACCTCTTGGTAATGTTTATAAGTTAACATACAATGGTTTATTTCTTAAAAAGAAACCATATATAAATCAACATAATGGATATGTATATGTTGGAATAACTATGTCGGACGGAAAAAATAAAAATCATCGACTACATAGACTTATCGCAAAATCTTACATTCCTAATCCAAAAAATTATTCAGTCGTAGGACATAAAAATAATATTAAACATGACAATAGACTAAGTAATTTATATTGGACTACCGTTCAAGAAAATACACAGAAAGCCTATAATGATGGTTTGGCAATAAACGACAAAGGTTATGATGATTCACAATCACATCCTGTTATTGTTTATGATCTCAACATGAAGGAAATTTTTCGATTTGGTTCAATCACCGAATGTTCGAAAGCATTAAAGGTTGGGAAAACAACGATAAGTAATCATTGTAAGTATGGAATAAAAACAAACCCTAGTTGTGGTTATTATTTTAAATATCAAAATTAAAACTTTCACTAATCTCTAACGACTAACGAAAACATAAGTACATAGCGTTACGCAAGTTATGTATTGAAGAAGTGAGTAGTGTAGGGTGGCAACACTCGAAAAGCAGAGCATCCTCTAGCAAAGGATGATGATATAGTCTATTCCCCTAATAAATATCGGGAAACCGAGGGTATAAAAGGCAGAATCTCTTGTAGGATTACAAGTTAAACAGTTCCGTGACCGTTTTGGAATTATTGAGGGAGTTTCAGATAAAGAATATTTCTCAAATTCATTCCATTGTCACGTAGCTGAAAATATTACACCATTTGAAAAACAAGATGCCGAATATGACTGCTTCCATTTATCAACTGGTGGACATATTACATACACACGTTACCCAATTGACTACAATCATCAGGCAATTAAAGATATTGTAAGACGTGGAATGAAAAAAGGTTACTATCAAGGTGTAAACCTAGCCTTATCTTATTGTAATGAATGTGGTCATCAAGAGTTAGATATGGATGTTTGTCCTGAATGTGGAACAGATAATTTAACTAAAATTGATCGAATGAATGGATTAACATAATAGTCCATGTAAAACCGATTAAATTGCGGGGAGTTCCTTAGAGCTTTAACTACTAACTTATCATGGCAACATAGGTAAGGGCGTTGCTAATCACAACGGTATAGTAAAAAGGTTAAAGATTGGATAATCCGCATCGAAATCTCCCACGTGGAGAGACGTTCAGAGATCATAATATCGGTAGTCGTAAGACTAATGGGATGATCCACACCGTATGTTTAGAGCATAGTTAAAGTATCCTGAAAAGGACGGTAGAAAAGGATTTAAGTTACAGTCGTGTAAAAGGCGACTCACGTCTAAATGACGCAAAGATGGCGGAACTAAAAGACAGAGTATCAATGTAGTATGAAGCATGAGTTAATAGGAAAGCAATTCAAAACTAATGAAGGATATATCGTTGAAGTAGTCAATTATGAAAATAAAAATAGGGTTACAGTTAAATTTAATTGTAACCCTAACTATACAGTTGTTTCGACTACACAAAATATCAAAAATGGACAAATTAAATATCCGTATCATAAATCTGTTTACAATCGTGGTTATTATGGTGTAGGCCCATACAAAGCTAGAGTTAACAATGTAAAAACGAAAGCCTATGTCACATGGTTTTCTATGATGACACGCTGCTATAATCCGACCTACCATGAACGACAACCAACATATATTAATTGCGAGGTTTGTGAAGAATGGTTAAATTTTCAGAACTATGCTGAATGGTTTGAAGAAAATTATTATGAATCGGATTATAAATTGGAATTAGATAAAGATTTGTTTTCATCAAGTAAAGTTTATAGTCCTGAGACGTGTTGTTTTTTACCGAAGAAATTAAATTGTCGATTAAAAAACTATAAGAATGATCCCGTTAAACTAACGGAATCTTATAATGAATTCAAACAGGATTTACCTAAAAGAATTATTGACCAATTAAAAGTATTGTGCGAAACAGGAGGTGTTAAACTATGAATTATCATAATATTAAAACCTGCGATTTGCTGAACGGTGAGGGAGCAAGAGTTGTTTTATGGGTTAGTGGCTGCCAACATTCATGCGAAGGATGTTTTAATAAACAGACATGGGATAAAAATAGCGGCATTCCATTCACCGATGATGCATTTAAAGAAATTACAGATGCCTTATCTGAACCTTTCTGTAATGGTTTAACTTTAAGTGGTGGCGATCCACTTGCACCATTTAACTATGAAGAAATTTTAAGTTTATGTAAAAAGGTAAAACAGATGTTTCCTGAAAAAACTATTTGGGTGTATTCAGGATTTACATATGATTTTATAAAAGAAAACCGAAATGAGATTTTAAATTATATTGATGTATTAGTTGATGGGCCTTATATTGAAAAATTAAGAGATAAAAAATTACAATATCGAGGAAGTTCAAATCAAAATATCATTCGTTTAACTTAAAAGAGGGAATATTCCCTCTTTTTATTTTTTAGAACAAAATTCTACTTAAAAAGTACAATGAATAAGTCGAGGTGGAAGACAATGAATTACATGAAAATTAAGAAAAACTCAATTGCAAATTTTGCAGGCGTATCAGTATCTCTTTATGTCTCTGGTTGCGAATTTTACTGCAAGAATTGCTTCAATCGTTCATCATGGAATCCAAAATCAGGGGATGAGTTTACCGATGAAGTAAAAAAAGAGATATTTGATGAGTTGAAAAAGGTCTATTATGATAATTTCGTCATTTTAGGTGGGGAGCCTTTATTAAAACACAACTTAGCAGATGTTACAGAATTGGCAAAAGAGTTTAAAGAACTATATCCACATAAGAAATTGGTAATTTTCACAGGTAACACTTTTGAACAAGTGGCAGATTATGAAGTCTTTAAATATACCGATTACTTAATTGATGGATTATTTGTAGAAGAACTGTACAGTCCTAAACTATTTTTTAGAGGTTCAAGTAACCAACGAATAATAGATGTGCAGAAAAGTCTAAAAGAAAACGAAACTGTCCTAGCCTTAGAATATTATGAGAAAAATTAGAAGTTTTGTATGTTTTTGTCATATGACAATAGACTACAAAATTACCTATGAAAAAAATGTTATTATTAGGTCTCTTTTGGCTTAAAAGAGGTGAATTTGTCTATTGATGAATCAAAAAATACTATTGGATTACTTTGATTTGTTGTGTGCTGAACTTGAATTAACTGTAGCTATATTAAGTGAAAATAAAGGAAAAAATCGAAACTTTATTAATCATGTCAATGTAATAAAAACCTCAGTTTATGCTGTGAAAGACGGAATTGAGTTGAATGACAAGAGCAATATGTATCCTTTTCTCAAACTTCAACTTAATTGTCTGATCGAGGTGGAACAGTTTTATTCTTCAAGTAAAAAAGGGATTAAAAACTATGTGCTAAAGGCTAGATTGCAGAAGTGTAAAGCAATAGCAAACTTGTGTGACACAGCCATGCTTAGTTTACTTTTAGAAATTGACGATGATTATTACAGAATGATTAGTCATATCAACTATGCATTAACTGAAATGTCAAAAACTATTTCTTATTAAATATCTAGGGGGATTATTTATGAGGGAGTTAGAATTGATTTCTTTAGCTAAATCGGGGGATCAACATGCTAAAGAAATATTGATTGCTAAGTATGAACGCTATATCTATAAATTCATTAATACTTATTTTAATCCAAAAACGATGTGTGCAGACTTACAAGAGGATTTATACTCATGTGGTATTATGGCTATTTTAGACTCAATTGATACATTTGATGAGACAAAAGCAACATTTTCCACTCATGTATACATTCGTATTAGAAAAGCCGTACAGAATGGTATCACTCTTTACCGTAAAAGTTTTAAGTCTGATACATTGTCAATGGATTATGAATATAATGACTCATCTGACGAAAAAGCAACACTTCACGACTTTGTTGTTGATGATAGTGTTAATGTAGAGTCTACTGTGGTAGATAATCAAATGAAAAAAGAAGTTTGGCAAGTGGCAAAAGAAGTATGTTCTGACCGTGAATATAAGGTTATTACTCTAATGAGTAAATCAAATATGAGCTATGAAGAATGTGCTAAGTGTTTAAATACCACTGTGCTATCAGTGAATGGTTGCAGAAATAAAGCAATCACTAAAATTCGAAGATATTTCGCATAAAAGGGGACTATTGTTTGAGTCCGACAGCAATACCATTTTTAATTATACTTATAATCATACTCTTATTCGGCAAAAGAATTAACGGAGATGATTAAAATACTTATTGAAAATAAAATTAACCAATTGGTTGAAGAATTTTTTGAAGAATATGATGGTGGTGGAAATTTATTAGTCATTGACGATGATGAAGATATTGATGTTGATGAATTATTCATGGACATTGAACCACACGAAAGTATTAGCAGTATTTATCGTGAAGATGATCGCATTTTTATTGAAATCAATGAATATGACTTAAATAATTCTTTACGTGAAAAAATTAAAGGTTGGAATTTAGATCGTGATGAAGAAGAACGCTATTTTGAACAATCACGATTTAGCAGTATGTATTAAATATGAGTATCATTATTTCGTTAGATCAGGCTAAGGTAACTGGTGTAGCCGTATTTGATAATAAAAAGTTAATTAAACACACTTCAATTAATTCTAATGAAGATGATTATGAAAAGGTTATATTTGATATAGCTGAGAAAGTTCAATCTTTAATTGATGAACACGAACCAGAAATCATATTACTTGAAGATGTTGCCAATCAAACAAATTCAGCAACACATAAAAAGTTATCCATGTTATTAGGAGCTTTAATCCTTCTTTGCAATATTAACCAGGTTAAATATAAAATCATCCATTCCTCGACTTGGAGAAGTATTATAAGGAAGCATATTGAGGTTTCTAAGAAAAGATTAAATCGAACTGAATGGAAGTCATTATCTAAGCAATTAGTTAAAGACAAGTATAATCTTACAGTGAAAGATGATATTTCAGATGCAATTTGCATGGGGTTATACTACATAGAAAGTGGATCAAAAGAGTGAAGTTAATTCACTCTTTTTTTATGGTATAATCATGTAGATTGTAGGGTACAGATTAAAAGACATGTTTTAATCAGAAAAATGGGCTATTTTTCGCTAAAAATTGGCGATTTTAGCCCATTTTTTGTCGTTTTTTGTCGAATTTTCTGTGATTTTTGAGCTATTTTTAGTGTATTTAGTGAAAATTTTCACATATATTTTGAAATATTAAAAGTTGGTATTAAAATTCTAATTTTTGTATATATTAAAGTGTGATTACTAATTAAGAGTGTTAAATTCTTAATTTTTACAATTATAGTAACATTTGACATTACAAGAAAATAAATGTAACATAAAATAAAAATGAGAAAATGAGGGATGATACAATAATGAAAACAAAATGTATGAAACTAGAAGCACAATCCCTATTTTTAGGGGTATGCGTTCATAATTATGCACCATCAAGAGTAGAGGGTTTACATAGACGATTTCCTTTAGCCTGGATCAATCGTAAAAATTACAAATATTATTCACATCCAATCTTAAAATCTATGTCGTTAACGCATGAATATGGAAATAATTTAGCTTATTGTTTGTTTGAACACGCTGAAGAGAACGAAGAACTACGTTTAGAATTAAAATCTATACTTTTGGGTATACCTGAACATAAGAAAATGTATAAAGAATTATCAAAAATAGTTAACTCAAATGTCGGTGAAGAACTTAATAAGAAGAAAAATGAGTTATTATTTAAAGGTCTTTATGATCCCATTGATACGGAAACCCTTTCATTTGCAAGAGCTGAAGCATTTTGTGTAGCAAAATACATTTTCGACTTATTAGACATAGAATTTGATGATGAGAAAATCAATAAATTACATAAAAAATGGACTCCACTGGTTCAAAAATTCTTTACTGAGGATGAGGGTAAGGAAATTTGGGCTAGAAATATGATAACTGTCTTTGAGAAAATGAGCGATAAGGCTATCTTAAAGAAAATATCTGCTTATAATAAACAATATTCTGAATATTTGGAACAACCATTAGCAAAATATGTTGATGATTGCCTATATACTTCAAAAAATATAGAGTCAATGACCTTTGGTGATACAATTGCTAAAGCAAAAAATCATATGTTAGGCATGAATATCACTAGAAGAAATAAAATTGCCTTAACTACTGCTGAAATAAATGAAATATTGCTAGTGTTAATTACTTATTACCAATATTACAGTCTTAAATCTAATGATGAAACATTAAAAGATTTGTTTGATAGACTGAACAATGATAAAAAATCAATTATGAAGTTTATGGAAAGAGATAAAGACGAAATCATCAATGAATTAATCGAATATCCAGACGAATTAGATGATGAATTATTAGATGTTTTAGATACACACTTTCTATCATTTGCATCTAGTTATATTACTGCCAAACTTCATAATGAAAATCGTGAAGCATATTTTAATGCAAAATCAAATACAGATGTAATTTCACTGAACTCATTGGAACAGGAAATGAAAAAACTTAAAAAAGAGCTAAAAGTTCAAAAACAAATTGCTAAACAGTGTCAAACTGAATTAAATACCGTAAAAGATACAGCTCGCAAAGAAACACAGAATAAACTTAAAGATAGTCAACAGCAAATCGTTGAATTAAACCGTAAAAATCACCGTTTAGCTGAAGAAAATAAAGAATATTTACAGAACAATGCTCAGTTAAGAGAAATGGTTGAGGCACTTTTAACTAAAGTTCAGGAACAAGAGCATTTATTAGAACAAATTCCTGCAACAGAAGAGTCGTTAATAGTGGATCACTTAAACAAATCGGATATTTTAATCATTGGTGGACACCCTCATGTCTTAGCTAAACTGAGAGAAAGGCTTCCTAATTGTAAATTCTGTGAGTGTAGACGTACTTATAAGGACGATTTCTTTAAAGGTGTTAAGTATGCTTATGTATTTGTAGAGTGGATTAATCATGGAATGACAGGTAAATTAAATAAAATTTGTCCTGAAATTCCTAAACGTGTCATTGCAGCAACAAATCCTGAACGTATTTTACGTGAAATGAATGAAATTTACATGGAAGATATGAAATATCAAGAAGTAAATGCAGGTTAATATAGTAAAACGACAGATTTTCTCTGTCGTTTTTTGTCATAAAAATAAAATTATTAGTTATTTATTGTATAATAAAGGAAAATAAATGGGGGATGATTTATGTATAAAGTGGGCGATAAGGTCAAAGTCATTAGCAAAGAGAAGTTTGATGAGCTGTGTGGAGTAAGAGATTATATTAGAGCTACTAAATTAGACGGTGTTTGCCATATGACAAGATCAATGGCTAGGTTATGCGGTCAAATTGTTACGATAGAAGTAGTAGATGAAGATGGAACATATAAAATTAAAGAGGATAGATTGCCTCGTCATTGGTGGTCTAATTCTATGTTTGAGCAGAAAGAACCAATTACACCCACAGAACTTGAAAGATATATGAAAATTAAAGTTTATAATAAAAAAAGACCAGATTAATGAGGAAAATCTGGTCTTTTTTGGTATCGTGTGACAACTTCGTATTATTCATGCTTGACGATTAATAAATAGCACATATAAATAATACCATATTTTGATAATTTTACAATTATTTTTAGAATATAATCTTAATTTACTTGGTATAATATACATAAATTATGTGCATAATGCACTAAATCGTTGAATATTGTCAAATAAAAAGGTAAAATAAAAGCAAGGTGTTGGAAGCACCTTGCAATCAAAAGATTTTTTATCAAAAATAAAACTAATATTTCAGAACATTAAATTTAATATTCCAGAACACGTCTATTATATTACAAATACAGTTCAATCACAACATATTTAGACATAATTCTACAAATTTACAGATAGTTGTAGTAATGAAAGTTCTTTCAGTTTCGCTTTGCTGAGTACTGTAATGAAAATGAGCGGGTGTATATCTATAGCGCAGGTGTTTTCTTTACGTTTGACCTAACCAATCTCAAAACGTACCCTAAAGCATGGGTTATAGCCTTTGTCGTGATGATAAAGAACAAGTTAAATAAGCTATAGACCTTAATGTGTGGTACATGGGAACGCACACTTGATAAGCAGGGGTGGCCGTCTTTACTGCGATTTTAGCGGTTAGGGGGCCACTACTAAAGATAAATAATAGGTGATAAGCATTGAAAAATCTACTCATCTAAAAACATTAACTAAGGTTATGTGAGTTTATCGAGATTTACTAGGGCTTGAAGACGGGGTAAATCTTCTGAGGTAGTGGCAGTATATACTTAGAACTCAGAACAAATTGTTCTTTTTTTTAATACTTTTTTCTTTAGAGAAAAACTTTTTACAAGCTCTCTAGGGGTTAGTATGCCTTAGAACAGATATTTAACCCATTAAACTAAACTGTGTATATGTTATTAGTATGAATAAAAGTGATAATTATAAACATAAAAATAATAAAAAATAAAAGATAATATATTTAGATCAAATAAAAAAATATGGATTATAGTTAAGAGGTTTAATACCTCTTTTTTTATGCATTTAGAATATACCACTATACATAAAAGTATAATTTATTCATACTAATTAAATTAGAAAATTAATAGCAACTTTATTGATATTTTACATATAATTTAATATAGATATTAAGGGGGAATGGTTATGGCTAAACAAAATCCTAAGTTTACACGTAAAGTATTAACTTCATATACAGTTGAAGGTGAATATACGAATAATGGAACTATCGTTACAGATGATGGTGAAGAACGTGATTTATTAGCTGACTTACGAACGTTCAATAATTGTTATATTAAAATTACAGTTAAACAAGTGGAAGAAGATGAGTAATTCATCTTCTTTTTTCCATAATGACAATACCTTTAACTTAAAAATGTTATAAAAAGACTCTGAATTGAGTCTTTTTGATGTTGGTTTTTATTTATGATAAATAAACAAGGCGTCTAATAATTCGTTTAAATGACGAATGATATAGAGTGGAAATGGAATAGAGGCTTCAATGTCTTGTGTAATGACCATTTTTCTCATTTTTTGAACGAACTTAGCAATTTCGATTTGCTCTTTTTCTTGGTGTTTAGATGGAATGTAAATTTGATGCATTCCTTGCACAATGATGAATGCTGAGGGTCTTGCCCATTTTGTATCCATGACATTTAACCCAGCACCCGACATTGGGCGATCACCGATTAAATAGAATAATGCCTTTTCCTCGTTACTTTGATAAATTCCTTTCAGTTTACCAAACGGATAAGTTCCATCTTCTTTTGCTTTTTTGTAGGTTAAGTAAGATGGGCTTTTGATTGAAGGAGACCAATGAATAATCGTTGTTTGTGTTAAGTCTAACCCTAACTCTGTTTCAATCCAATTGTTCAATTTGGAAATATCAAATCTCACTAATTGATCTTCGATTCGACTATCCCAAAAAACAGCCATCGAGTTTTGGATGTCTTTGAATTCGATGAAAGCTATTCTTAACCAATCCGTTTTCTCTCGATTTAGAATCAAGCGTTGCTTTTCCATTTCTTCTTGGTTTAACTTCTCTGGTTTTCCCCAACAAGATTCTAAATTTAAAACGTAATCACGACCTAATGTTTCATAAATTTTTTCACCTTCTATCCAACTTGTATAAGGATAGACTTTATAAGAAAGGGTTGAACCTTCTACTTTTGTTAAACAAGGAATTTGGAATCCGTTGTCTAAATTGATTTTCGAAAGACCGATAAGAGTGGTAAATGGACTATTGACTAACTCTTTTTCTAAGACCTTTTCAGCAAAAAAGCTTTTGGCTAATAAATCTTTGGAAGCCGATAATGTTCGATTAATCACATCCATCTTTAACTCGCGAGACTCTAATAAAGTGGGTTCAAAGATGAATTGAGTAGGAATCCCCATTTCCGCGAATAGTGTTCTTAAAAAGAATTTTGGGTCGCCTTCTTTTCCGATAAAGTTTCCAATTTCAATA
Source organism: uncultured Mollicutes bacterium (assembly GCA_945935945.1). The sequence continues at coordinate 13,848 of CAMESA010000010.1, forward strand.
AAGCAACTATCAAATGGATGGTTTTTAATTAGATGTTGCACCATAGCCTCCGTTTCCATTTCTGTTGCTGTTTTTGTTGTTTCTTTGGCGATAGGCTCTTTGAATAAGTTAAAATGAAGGGAGAAACCATCTTCTCGTTGATAATGATGTTTTTTTGAATCAACAATGACTGATGCTCCTAATAAAGCACGAGTAAACCCAATTAATCCTTTTTGTAACCAAGGATTTGAGACGAATAAGCCGATGGTTAAAGATAATTTTTTAGCATGATTAAAGGGTTCTTTAGGGAGAATAATCTCTTTAGCCATTGCTTTTTCTTCTTCTTCTTGAGGGGTTAATAAGAAATCTTCTAAGCCATACGTATTAAAAATATCGATGCGATTAAATTTTGTATCTGTCTTAATTCCATTTCCTCCAATATTTAAGAGTGGATCCGACATACGAAGCCCTAACGGTTGAAGTGATTGAGAAATAAACTCAAAAATAATTTCTTTCTCAGGCAATCCCAATCCATATTGTGTCGGTTTGGTTGCTTTTTTCTTTGTGCTTATTTTTTGGAAGCGATCACGCGCTTCGTTGGGAAGGGTGATTAATAATTGCATCTCGTTTGAATTAAACTCAAGGAGTTCTTTTTCTAAAAATTGATTTACATCGATACCTAATTGTTCACAGAAATACTGATCAGACCTTTTGTAAGGAATGACCTCTTCGATTGATTTCCTTTTTTTCTTTCGTAATGAAATTTGATTAAATGATTTTGGAGTTGTCTCACTTGGAATTGCAGCAGACGTTAAAGGGGTATAGAAATAAGCATTGGTTGTCTTTGATTCTTTAAAGTATTGGTTAAAAGCATTATTTGGTTTTTCAGTAATCCATACTTTTGTGTATGTTTTAAACTCTAATAACAAGATTTCCGTGTTTGGAATGGTTGTTAAAGTCGCATCTAAAGCGTAAGAGTAGGGAGTCCCTTTTTCAGGGAAATAAGGCAATGACATTACACTTGAACCTGACTCTGAAATCATGTGATGAAACGAGAGGTGAGGTGCTCCATCTAAAAATGGAATGTTTTTGTTTAATAGATAACTTAAAAATGTTTTTTCAATCACTGAGTAACCGTTCTTAAACTGGGTTCTATCTTTCAGTTGAACTAAATTAATGGGTTCGAATGTGCCCCACTCTTCAAATGGTGCAAAATCTAACGCTAAAGGACTTAATCCTTGTTCTTTTGCTAACCATTCTGTCACATGTGCCTCTAATTCGTATAAATCTTCAGGGTTCATGGGATTTAAAGTATAGAACCAAAAATCTTGATTCGCTTCAATGACATTTAACCCTCCATGAAAGTGAATGACTTGATTTGGGTATAATGTCGCAGCAACTTTTAAAATCGTTCGTCCAGAAGCCCATTTTAATTTATTGCGTGGTGTTCCTTGTTGAAGTTGAACATCGATTAACATATCTTTAAAGCATTCACTCACTTTAAACCCGTAAATCGTCATTTCTTCTAAAGTCTTTTCGTTTAAACGAAAAGATAAGACGTTTAAGCCTGTTTCTTTTTTCATTTTTTAATTCCTCTTTCTTTTTCTTTTTTGTCTAATCATTATTAGAGTTAAGAATACGAAGGAAGCTATTTTCCTGCGTATTCTTTGTATTCGTTAACCATTTCTTTTAAGGCACGGTAAAATTCCTCGAATAGAGACTTTCCAAATGGATGTTGGTTGATGATGGCTTCTAAACTTCGCAACCAATAATCAAACATTGAATCCCCTTTTGAAGTTCCAATAAAATCCTTGTTATCACGAGGGCAAAAAGCACCATCACAGAAATAGACATCCGTACTATTTTGGTTACGTTGAGTTCGCCCAATCATCTGTTTGATTGGAACTAAGGCATCGGCTGAAATCCAAAGTTTCTCTTGTTCAGTCAAGTCATTCCAAAACCCTAAATAATAGGCATCATCAAAATTCATACTATTTCGTCGATAAGCCTCGTATAGTTTTTCGGAAGTGGTCAAATCAACATCGTTAATTAGATCTTCTAATACATAGTCATAAAGTGCGTGTGTTTTCCTCAAACTGTTTTCTAATGATAAAGGTTGAGGATATGGACGATTCAAGAAAAAGACCGATCCAAAATGAGAGTCTTGAAAATCGTTAAGTATGTTATATCCTCGGGCAATTGATTCTAATGAAACAACGAAAAACTGAGCTTCTTTATGTTTTTTGTTTTTCGCAATCCCTTCTACTTCTCTGCGAGTAATCGTAAAATCTCCTTCTCTTTCTTCTCGAACTAATCCAAGCGAATGATAACCTCTGGATTGCAACCAATGATGAACTCCCTCAGCTTCGTTATAATTTCCAGTTACAATAATGCCTGGCTTTTTACCAAAAGTTGCAGCTTCTAAATAATTAATATTTTCATTATTTAACCCGTCTAAATGTTGTAAGATGTTATAATAACGTTCCATTCGTTGCTCTGTTTTTGATCCACTACCAGAAACCGTTACATATGGCATTTCAGTAACACTTTTTTTATAATTTTTCATAGAAGTCGAAACAGTTGGAATATAATGAGCCGTAATCTTCCCTTCTTTTCGTATACTTCCATCTTCATTAATGGATTCTAATAAAAGATCAGGTTTTTTAATGAAATTATATCTAAGAGAGTCGATCAGAAAACTTGTTCCAGATAATCCAATAACAGCAGGGCCAGGCTGACCTATATGTTCTTTGATGTTTGATAAAGTGAAAAGCATTTTTCGTCCCATTGCATTATATTGGTAAAGTTTTAACTGATAACTGTCTTCACCTTCCCTTTCTTCAATCAAATATCCATATTTCATATCTTTTAATAAAGACTCGTAAGTAAAGACAGAGATTGGTGAAGGACTCATTTTTAAATCGTGTAAATCACTTGTTAAAATAGGGTTATTTGTTCTAATACGTTCGCATTCGGTTACAATCATTTTATAGAAACGGTCTAAATCAACTAAGACAATTAAAAGAGCCATCATTTCATAAATCATTTTTTTCTTTTTAGATGACTCATGTTTGAAATAAATAGACAATTCATTGAAGTAATTTTCGATTGATTCTAAAAACTCACTATATTCACGATAATCACCTTTGTTGTTTCGTTTTTCATAGTTTCTGATAATTCGATCGTATGCTAAAAACCATTTATTTTGTTCTAAATTTGTTTGAAATTCTTTTTCACGGCTAGGTGTATAAAAATGAATGTTGGAAACACTTGTCAAAACTTTTAATTCCATCACAAGTTTTTTAATATTTTTTATTTCTGTTTTTTCCTTGTCGATTGCTTTGACTATTTGATACATTAAAGATTTAATTGTTAAAGTAGATCCTTTTATTTTTTGACAAACCTCTCCACAATTAAATAAAAGTTCGTTGAAGTGAACACGAGCATTTTCAAATCCAACCAAAGCTATACTTAATCGCGGAGTCTCTTTAAAACGAGCTGTTTTTTCAATACGTGTTCTTAGTTGAGTTAAATCGCGTGAAAGTTCATAACCATTCAATAGATTACTCGATTGAATAAAAGTTCCGTCTAAAATATCTTGCGCTCCGTCAACTTCATCAAAGAAAATTAAATCTGTGTTGTCATATAAAATTTCAAAAAATGTTCGTTTGTTAGGATTGAAAGCTTGAGGGATGTTTCCGCTAATAACAGAGTGAATCGTTGTTACCCAAACTGTCGCTTTATTCATATCTCGATAACGTTTCATGCGACCACACTTCGTAATAAATGGACAGCAAACTGATGAACTGTCTCCGACATAAGATGACTTTAAATGGTTGCAAGGGGCTTCTTTTGTTTCAGACTGAAAATCACATTGACTGCTAAGTATTAAACATTCTCCAGATACCCACTCTAAAAAATCAAATTCATCTTTAAGATAGTCTTCGATTGACATTTTGTTTATAACACTATGAAGATGCTTTTCGTCATCTTTACCTATGATTGGAATAGCGTTAATTCCCATATTGCGAAGTTTTTTAACTACATCAAAAACATTTGTCACTGTATGTTCAATGATAGCGATTCGATTGGCATTTTGTTCTTCAAGAAAATAACGCGTCATTCCATATTTGAAATTTGATTTTCCAACACCTAATGCACCTAAGATATGGATAACTCCTTTTAAATCTAAATGTTTCGTTTGGTTATTTTTGAAATTAAATTTAAGAAGAGGAAGATTTGAATTGTCTCCCTCAACATAACTCAACATACGTTTAATAGAGAAGTTTTCAGGAATAGATAGAGATATTTTTGATGTATAATTTGGAAGCTGATACGGTTTTAAATCTATGCCTTCTTCAATTATCTCAATTGTCGTCGATGAAAGAGAAATAGGGATTGTTTGCTTTTGATTGTTTTGCTGATTTAATTTAGGTTGAACATAAAGATATTTTCCATTATCCGATTCCATCATCTTTAACGGAAGATCTTTTTTTGTTATGTGTTCCTCTAAAAAATCACGATATATAGTGAGACGATCAGTAGCACGAGTACATTGATCTATATCGTAAATCAATGCGAGTTTTGGTGTTTTCTCTTCTCTAAAAAGTCTTAATTGTTTTGGAAACTCCATATATTGTTGAACACGTTCATACCAGATAAGAGGATCGTTTGTAATTGGATAACGTAACATAAGTATGCGACGTAATTTTTGAGCTAATTTTTTATCTTTACTTTTTTCAAATGAAATAAGTGGTTCATTTTTTAAGATAAATAATGAATTAGCTTCATTCAAAGGAAGATCACTTTGGATTAAATCAACAACGTAAAGAATTATCTCTGTTCGAATAAATCGATCCACTTCAATCATAATATCTTGTTCGAATTTTGTTTTTGATATTTTGTGATTACAGACTAAAAACTTAATCAATTCATTATCTTGTGATAATTGTTTTTTAAGAGTCAACATATCATTAGCTAATTCTAATGAATTAACTTTTCTTTGTTGATTCTTTGTTTTTTTAATTGATTTTGAAATACAAATTTGTTCTCCAGATTGACACATTAATAATCACCTTTAATTTCTTTCTTTAATAATTTAATAAAATCTCCTTCACTTATAACTTTAATACGACTAAGATTACGATTTTCTAGGTTTGTTCGAAGACGTTTTAAATATCGATCGGACGAAATTTCAATCCTATGTTTTGGAATTAAAAGAAACACGTCTTCTGATCGAATATCTGTTTGACGTGGACGAAGTAGTTTTTGGGCTTGCTTATATTCTTTGGCAAAATATTGTGCTAATGAACGAGGGTATTGATAGTCTTTTACGTCGATCCAAAATGTTCTTGTTTTCGTAACTACTTTTAAATCGTAACTATCAAAATAAGGATACATCACAACTTCAATCACTCCAGGAATTGTAAGCAATAGATCTCGAAGACGTTGTTCACCGATATTCGGAATAACGATAGATTTGACAACTTTCTCATCGAAACAATAAACTTCTTCTGTTATATTAAAAGACTTAGTTATTGGCTTGAAGAAAAAGTCTGTTTGTTTAAAATGACGACATACTTTCGATGTTTCCAAATGTTCATTTGTCAAAGGATTTCCACAATAAGGACAAAATTCTTTAGATAATTTTTTATTACCAACAGAAACATAGAAATTTTGAATAATTTCATCTTGCCATGAAGCAGGAATTTTAAGTTTCGTCATTCGACGTTTAAGATTGTTTCTTGTTTCGAAATTATTTTCCGCTGCAAAAAAAAAGCGACAAATCTCATAAAACTCTTCTTTCCCTGATTTAATGATTTTCTCTCGTAAAGCTACAATATGTTTTTGGATTTGTTCATGAGCATTATCTTCTGTAATAAGTTCTAAAATAGCCGGAGTCAACTGATTATAGCGACCTAGCGCAAACTCTTTTTGAAGTTCAATATCTAAATCTTGTGAAAGTAATGGAAGATAACGAGAAATTGGTTGTGTTTTAAGATAGTTTACCAAGTCCCTTATTGTTTGAGGAATATCATCAACTACTCTACCATAACTTAGTTCCATGTATTGAATTCGACGAATTAACTCCCTTGTTTTTTTAACTTTACTATATTTTTTATCACTTTTTTTGAACAAGCCTTCTCTCTCAATAAAATCTTTAATTAGATGTACAATAATTTCTTCATCGGCTAATGTTGGTTGATTCATAATTTCCCTCCTTTTTACTCTTTATATTATACAATAAAAAGCGAGTAGACTACTCTTTTTTTATTTTAGAATATAAATTTAAGTCTTTAGTATAATGGTTTCATACA
>CAMESA010000011.1 GCA_945935945.1 uncultured Mollicutes bacterium
TAATCCTGTCGAAAAATTCTTCTAATTCATGTAAAAAATTGGAAATCAAGGTGGTGATTAAGGAATGAAAAAAGAGAACAAGACTATTGATCTAAAGAAAAGTTTGGATAATTTTAAAAAAGATGCGGAACGACAAGGATATGTTGATAATTTCTTGTTTGCGAGTACTTTGAAAAGGTTGGAGACACAAATTGATATTCTGACAAGCTTGGAAAAGAAGATTGAAGAAGATGGTGTTGTTTGTACGAAGGAATATGTTAAAGGAAGAGAGAATATGTATGTGAGTCCTGCTGTTACAACGTACAATAAAACTTGCCAACAAGCCAACAACACAACTCAAGCATTGATTAAAGTAATTGTATCGTTAGGCGGTGCTTTACACGAAGAAGATGAAGATGATGAACTATGAGTTCATTACCAATATTCTGCAAAGAGTATTTCGATTTAATGGATGCGAACAAAGATGAATTCTGCACTGAACAATGGCAGCTACGATCGATGGTTGAGAGGGCCTTTCAGAATGAAAGATTGATTGTCGATTTAGAACTTTACGAGCATTACATTGGATTAGGTAAGTATTTAGGATTTGGTCGAGGATATGAATGGGAAAGATATTGCATAGGATGTTACTTATGTACATTTAAAGAAGAGGACGGACTTCCGAGATGGGATGACGGCCTTTTTTTTATGGGACGAGGTGCAGGAAAAGATGGATTGATATCTTGGATGAGTTTATGTTTGATTAGTCCATATAATCCAATCGAGAATTACGATGTTGATATTTGTGCTTTTAACGAGGACCAAGCTTTGAGACCAGTACTTGATATTCACGATGCTTTAGAAAAAGAGCCAAAGAAGTTTAAGAAGTTTTTCAAATGGACACGCGAAAAAATCAGAGGTATCAAGAATAAAGGATACATCAAAGGTCACACCAACAACGCAAAAGGTAAAGATGGTTTACGAAGTGGTGCAGTGTTCTTAAATGAAATTCACACTTACGAAAACTATGACAATATCAACGTGTTCACAACTGGTTTAGGAAAGAAACCTCATCCACGTACTGGATATTTCACAACAAATGGCGACGTTCCTGATGGACCTTTGGACAATATGTTGGATGATGCAAAAGATGTTTTGAAAAATGGTCATAATGACAATGGTCACTTTTATTTTATTTGCCGTTTAAATAGTAAAGACGAAGTACACGATGAATTGAATTGGCGCAAAGCTAATCCATCATTAAGATATAAACCATCGTTATTAGTTGAGATGCGTAAAGAATACAACAAGTGGTTGAAAGCTCCACAAACTTTAGCAGCGTTTATGACTAAGCGAATGAATATCAGACAGACGAAGGAATCGATGCCAGTAGCTTCTTGGGAAGATATCAAAGCTACTAACAAAGAATTGATTGATCTAAAAGGTTGGTCATGTACTTGTGGTATCGACTTTTCAAAAACGAATGACTGGATGGCAGTGAATCTACATTTTAAACAAGATGAAATTCGATACGATATAAATCATGCTTGGATATGTATGCAGTCGACTGAATTATGGAGATTGAAATGCCCTTATAAGCAATGGGCGAATGAAGGTTATGTCACCTTAGTTGATGAACCTGAGATATCACCTAAGTTGGTGTCTGAATATCTTAGTCAAATGATGAATGATTATGTCATTGAAGGTGTTGCGATGGATAGTTACAGATTTGAGATATTGAAAGATGAGTTGAATAAGATTGGATTTAGCTATGAAAACAAGAATATTAAGCTTGTTAGAAATTCTGATATCATGAAAGTTGTGCCTATCATTGTTAGATGTTTTTTGAATCATTTCTTCGTTTGGGGTGAACAGCCTTGTTTAAGGTGGGCTACTAATAATTCAAAATTAGTTCCTGCTAAGAAGTCAATGATGGCAGTTGATGGTGAATTGGATATGGGCAATTATCTAATTGGTAAAATCGAGCCAAAATCAAGAAAGACAGACCCTTTCATGTCATTGGTCGCAAGTATGACAATTGAAGATATGTTGCCTCAAGCAATCGGTAGTATTCCTTTTGACATTGGAGTAATTACTTTTTAGATAAAAGAAAGGAGTTAAAAATGGGATTTTTGAAAAAAATATTTGGATTCGGTAAAGACTTTGCAGATGAAAAAGATATGTGGATTAAATCTGCAACGATTACGACAGAACAAGAACAGTTAGCATCTTTGACCGCTCGTCAATTGGCCTTTGAGATTTGTGTACAACGAATTGCTAAAGCGATCTCAAAATGTGAGTTCAGAACGTACGAAAAGAAAAAAGAAAAAAAGAATAGCTTTTATTATTTATTAAATGTTAAGCCGAATTACAATCAATCGAGTGCAGAGTTTTGGAACGAATTTATTCATAAGCTTTACTACGAAGATGAAGTGCTAGTTGTACAAAGAGCGGATAAATTGTTTATTGCAGATTCGTTTACTGTTGATGATAAAATCGTATTTGGTGAGCACGTGTTTAAAGATATTCATATCGGTGATATCACGTTGAATAGTGATTACAAACAGTCAAGAGTTATGCATTTTAAGTTAGGCAATGAGAAAATAAAGGAATATTTAGATGGAACTTTAGCATTGCAAACTTCTTTGATTCAAACCGCATTGAGTTCATATAAACGTGCGAATGGATTCAAGATGAAAGCTCACATCGGACGTATGCAAGCCAATAAAGATTTGGAAGATAAGATTAATGATTTATTAAATAATCAAGTCAAAACTTTTATGAAAGCAGACAATGCATTATTACCAGAATATGAAGGTTTGACTTTTGATGAGTTTGGAAAAGAAAATAAAAATATAGTAACTACTCGAGATATTAAGGCCTTATTAGATGATACGTTAGAACTCACTTGTAAGGCTTTTTTAATTCCAGTGAACATTTGTAATGGAGATGTAGCAGATACATCGAAAGCAGTGGATGATTTCTTAACATTTTGTTTAGATTCAATTGTTAAATTGATTCAAGACGAAATCAATGGAAAACATTACACAGAAGATGAGTATCTAAAAGGTACTTACATGAAAATCAACACTCAAGCAATCAAACATATTGATGCTTTAGATATGGCTAACTCAGTCGATAAATTAATTAGTAGTGGTGTTTATTCAATCAATAACATCTTGCGCATTTTAGGAGAAGAAGAAATTGATGAAGAATGGGCGAACGAGCATTACATCACTAAGAATTATAGTGGTATCGATTCGACAAGCCAATCATTGAGTGAGAAAGGAGGAAAAACAAATGCCAAAGATGAAGGTAATGCAAATGCGAATGCAAGTTAATGAAGCTAAGCCAAATGAAGCAGACCTTGAATTGTACGATGAAATTGGTGAGTCTACAGACTGGTGGACTGGTAAAACATCAGGCATCAGTGCCGAATCAATCACTCAGTTTTTAAAGGAAAATCAAGATGTAGATACAGTTAATTTACATATTAATTCAAATGGTGGATTAGTATTTGAAGGAATCACAATTCACAATGTTTTGAAAGGCTCTGACAAAACTGTAAATGTAATCATTGATGGTTTAGCTGCATCAATTGCGAGTGTAATTGCGATGTGTGGTGATACCGTAAAAATGTATCCAACATCACAAATGATGATTCACAATTGTTGGACGTATGGATGTGGCAATGCTAATGATTTTAGAAAATTAGCCGACCAAATGGACAAGATTATGGATTCATCAAGAATCGCATACCTAAGTAAAGCTAAAGATAAGCTTACAGAAGAAAAGCTTAACGAGTTGTTAGACAATGAAAGTTACCTAACCGCTCAAGAATGTTTCGACTTAGGATTGTGCGATGAAATTATCGGTGTAGACACTTCAAAAAAAGAAGATGTTAAAGTCGATGAAAAAAATGTACAAAAGGTTGAAGAACCTTTAGAAAAATCACCAACTATTGAACCTTTAAATAAGGAAAATGGTTGGTTTTTTTAATGCAAAAATTAGGAGGATAAATTAATGAAAACTAAAGAAGAATTATTAGAAACTTTAAAGCAAGCTATCAATGACAAAAGCTCAGATGGCTTGTTTGAAGCATTAAGCAATTTAATTGAGAATCAAACAGATTCAAAAGCAGAACAGATTTTACAGGAAGCATTAAGAGTTGATGATTCAAACATTTTAAAAGCACGTGGTGCTCGTCAGTTAACTTCTGCAGAAAAGTCTTTTTACAACAAAATTATTGATGCAATGCGCTCTGACAATTTCCGTCAAGCAATTGACAACATCGATACTGTATTACCTGAAACAGTTATCGAGGATATTTTCTCAGAAATTGAAAATGAACATCCATTGTTATCTAAATTAGACATTCAAGTAGCATCTGCAAAAGTTAAATTATTGTTTGGTGTAGCAGGTGATAACAAAGCTACATGGGGTAAATTAACTGATAAGATTGTTACTGAAATCTCAGGATCATTCGAAGAAATGGATATTTACCAATTAAAAGTAAGTGCTTATGTTCCTATTCCTGAATCAATGTTAGATTTAGGCCCAGTTTATTTTGATCGTTTTGTTCGTACTTTACTATATGATGCATTATCAAATGGTATCGAAGATGCAGCGTTGAACAACTTACAATCTGACAAAGGTCCTATCGGTATGATGGCCGATTTATCAAAAGGTACAACAAACAGTGGTAAAACGACTTACACTGCTAAAACTGCTAAAAAAGTTGTTAATTGGACACCAAAAGGTTTGGCAGATGTAATCAAAGCTATGGCAAAAGGTCGTAATGGCAAAGCTCGTAAGGTTACTGGATTATTTATGGTAGTAAGTCCTGATGACTACTATGGATTAGTTAAACCTGCAATTTGTATCCAAACTCCTGCAGGTGACTGGGTAGAGAAATCACCATATCCAATCGACATCATCCAATCAGTATATTGTCCAACTGGTAAAGCTATTATGGGTATTGATAAGAAATATATGATGGGTATTGGTACTGCTCAAGCAGGTAAACTAGAAACATCTGATGAGTTCGCATTCTTGGATGATAACAGAACATACAAGATTAAATTGTATGGTAATGGTCAACCAAAGGATAACAACGCATTCCAAGTATTAGATATTACTGGATTAAAAGAGTTAGCTTTCAAAGTTGATTCAACTACTAAAGTAGAAGGTCAAGTAACTACAAACGCAGCTGCTTAATCCATAAAAGAAAGGTGGAATCTAAATGGATGAATTTTTATTAAACCTAATCAAAGTCGATTTAGGCTACAAGTGGTGCGATGATTCCACAAACGAAAAACTAAAACATTTAATTGCAGAGGGATTAGCTTATCTGAAGAAGTATAGTCCTTCTGCAGATTTTCAAAGTGATGAATTTGCTATAAGTTTATTAAAGAACTACGTGCTATACGCTTTATCAAATGCAACTGATGATTTTAAGGTTAATTATCGAGAAGATATAATGCTTTTTAGAGATGAAGGAAGTGCTAAGAATGCTAATCAAGAAACAATCGCAAACTAGTACTACTTTCAATGATGGGATTTTGAAATCTGTATCAATCCGAAATTGTGGTATCTTGAAAGATTTATCGAGTTACATTCCATTTGGCCAAAAGACAGTTGGATACAATCGCTTTTTTAGAGCTTATAACGATGATATTAAAATATCGAAAGTTGTGGTTGTTCCTTTTGAGTCAGAACTACAAGATGCAGATTATGTTGAGTGTGGCTTTTTTAGAGAGCCTAATCAACCTAGCATTTATAAAGTTGTCCAATGCCAAGAGTTGCTTGATTCAAAGCCTATGTGTCTTCAATTGTCTCTAGAAAAAGTCAAAGCTAAGTTTGATGATAGGAGATTAAATGAGAGTACGAATTGATGGCTTGGATGAAATGAAAAAATCCTTAATAAAAAAGAAAGTCGCTGTTGAAAAGGTAGCATCGGCAGTAGCCAAAGCAGGAGAAAAGGCCGAACAAGTAGCAAAGGATTTAGTTCCAAAAGATAGTGGAGCATTACATGACAGTATCCAACATAAATATGTAAGTGGTGGTAAAACAGTTATCATTGATGCGCCTGCTAAAAATTCTAAAGGTGTTGAATACGCCCAGTATGTCGAGTTCGGCACTAAAAAGCATGGACCTGCTCAAAAGTTTATGCGACCTGCACAAGATGAAGGAAAAAAAGTTCTAATTGAAGAATGTAAAAAGTTGGTGGAGACGAAATGATAAGTGAATCAATTTATGAATTATTAGGGCAAGCTTTGGATAAAAAATATGATACATATTATTTAGATCAAGCACCTGATGATGCAGATTGTCCATATATTCAGATGTATTCTATTTATGATAGTCCAAGCCAATTTAAAGACTGTGAAAACGGAAACTTCAATTTAGATGTTCATGTATGGCACTATCGTTTAGATAAACGAAAAGAAGTAGCAAACATTATGGATGATATTTTGCTTATCGCAAAGCAACTAAAAATCGAAGGTCACTCGGTAACGTGCTTATGTGATGGAAGAAGAATATTAGTCGATAATTCGACAAGTACAACGTACTTGCATGGAGTAATCACTTTGAATTTTAAATACATTTAATTAAGGAGGATATAAAACATGGAAAGTGTACATGGAAGCAAAATCATTTATATGTATAGACCATTATCTGAAGCTAAGAAAAGTACAGCTTTGCGTTTAGCTTTTGTAAAAGAAAATGGTAAAACTGTATCAACTGATGCAGATACAACACAAACAAAAGATGGTACATTGCGTTCACCTAGCCAAGCAGAAATTGAAATCACTTCTACATCTGTATTAGCAAGTGATGATACGATGATTAGTTTATTGGAAAAAGCTCAGTTAAACAACGAAAAAGTCGAAGTATGGGAAATCAATTTAGCTAAACCAGGAACTGCTAGCGGTAAATATAAAGGAACATATTACCAAGCTTATGTTACTGAAATTGAAAAGAGCTCACCTTCAGATGATTGGACAGAAATGTCATTAACGTTCGGAATCGAAGGCAAAGGAGCAGAAGGTGATGTAACTGTGCCTCAAAATATGCTTGACGAAGCATTGTATACATTTACTGATACAACTGTTCAATCACAATAGTTTTTTTAAACTATAGGGAGATTTAGTTCTCCCTTTTTTATTTATTTTTATTTATGCGCATAAACAAAAAAACGAAAAGAGACAAAAAAGGAGACTTAAATTATGAATATGCAATTAGAAATTAACGGAACAACATTTGAATTTAGATTCGGTATTGGATTTATGAAAGAGATTCAATCAAGATATAAAGAAATGGCTTCAATTTCAGTAGCGATTCCAAATGGCTTTAAATACGTAGTAGCTAGTATGCTAGATGGTCATATCGAAGATTTATTTGATATTTTATACACTGCTAATAAAACGGAGAAACCACGTATCACAGAAAAAGCATTAATGGAATATTTAGAAGATGAATCAACTGATATTGAATCGTTAATTCAAGAAGTAAAATCTTTTTTATTGCAAGCCAATGCATCGAAGAGCTTGATGAATCAGATTATGGAAGCATTGGCAGAGGAAGCGGAAGCGGAAACGGAAACGAAAACAACAAAAACAAAGACGAAAAAGAAATAGACTACATCACAGAGATTTATGATGATGTAGCTTTTTTTTGCTTTAAAAATTTGAAGTTTACATCGTTTGATCAAGTTGATCGTGTGACTTTGGCAGAGTATAAACTAATGCTCAAAGCTAATTTAGACAGAGAAGAAGAATTAGAATACGACCGACATTGGAGGGCCTTTTTACAAATGGCGGTACAATCGACTGTTGGCAAAGGAAAATCACAACGTATGCGTTATTCAAAATTTGAAAAGTTCTATAACAGAAAAAAAGCAAAAAAAGAATTGGATAAGATTTTAAATCCAAAAAGCGAAAGCAAAACAGAAGAAGAGTCTCGCGTTAAAAGAATTATCGAATATAGAAAAAGAAAGCGAGGCGATGAATGATGGCAAGTGGTGAAAGCTATAAAGTTAATGTCACCTTGAGTGCGAATGATAAGAACTTATCGAAAACATTATCGAGCGTGACAAAACAAAGTGATTCATTCCTTAGCAAATTAAAAAACAGTGCGGTATTCGGTGCATTCGCTAGTGTAGGTGCTAGTGCGATGCGTACAGTTACAAGTGCGATTAGTGGAACTATATCAGAGCTTTCTGCATCCAATGTTGCATGGAAAACGTTTGAAGGCAATATGCAGATGCTAGGACAGTCGAGTGGCGAGATAAACAAAGCAAAGAAAGCATTACAACAATATGCTACACAGACTATTTATTCTGCGTCTGATATGTCTCAGACTTATTCACAATTGGCTGCAGTTGGAACTAAAAACTGTTTGCAATTGGTTAAAGGATTCGGTGGATTAGCATCGGCTGCGGAAAATCCTAAACAAGCTATGAAAACATTGTCGCAACAAGGTACGCAGATGGCCGCTAAGCCAATGGTAGCTTGGCAAGACTTTAAGTTGATATTGGAACAAACACCTGCAGGTATTGCTGCGGTCGCACGAGAAATGGGCATGAGTACTTCTGAATTGGTTAGTGCAGTGCAAAACGGAACTGTTAAAACTGAAGATTTCTTTAATGCAGTTGAAAAAGCAGGAAATAGTAAAGCATTTACTAAAATGGCCACTCAATACAAGTCCGTTGGACAAGCAATGGATGGATTGAAAGAGACTTTAGCTAATAAATTAATGCCTGCGTATGATAAGCTTAGCCAAATTGGAATCAAAGCGTTAAGTTCAATCATTGATGGATTAGATGGATTTGATGCGAATATATTAACAAATGGAATTGATAAAGTTATCAATACGGTTAAAAAGTTTGGCAAAGCATTTGAAAGCACTGGTGCAATCAAAGCATTCAAACAAGCACTAAGTGATGTCGGCAGTGCAATTAAGAATGTAATTAGCCAATTCAAAGATACAGGATTGATTGAAAAGTTTGGTCAAGCGTTTGGTCAAGTGGTCAAATTTGTATCACAAGCTATAAGTGCAGTAAGTAAGTTTATTGGTAAACTAAATGGTGCTCAATTGAGTGGTATCGTTGGTTCAGTGTTAGGTGTTGTAGGTGGATTTAAGGCTTTTAATTTTTTGAAAAGTTTTAATCCATTTGGCATTTTTAAGAAAAATGCAGAAAGTGGTGTCGAGGGTGCTACAAAAGCACTTGGTAGTTCACGTAGTAAATTTGCTACAATCATAAAATCAATCGGTCAATCAATAGGAACTGCATCAAAAGGATTAGGACAAGGCTTGAAAGCTACATTCCAAGGTTTAGGTCAAGGATTAAATGGAGCATTAAAAGGATTAGGGCAAATGTTAAAAGTTGCTAATCCAGTAAATATATTGGCCTTAGGTGGAGCACTGTTCATGGTAGCGGCAGGAATCGCTTTAATCGGTGAAAGTGGTAATGGATTAAGTTCAATTGCAGAATCACTCGGTAAAGCGTTCAGTGAAGTAATCGCAACTACAATTGATGCAGTAACTCAAGCATTAATTGCATTAGCACCAGTATTACCTACAATTTGTGATGCATTTGCTCAATTAAGCCCATTAGTTGAGGCCTTTGGTGATGCATTTGGCACAGTGATTGAATCAGTAGGTAATGCAATTGCAAATATTGTAAATGCAATCGGTCCAGTTATCGAAAGTGTAGTTCAAATCATAGCCAATGCGATTGTACAGATTGTACAAGCTATTGCTCCATTTGCACCTGTAATTGCAGATATGGTACAAGCTATATCTGATGCAATTCAATCAATTTGTGATGCATTTATTGCATTAGTTCAGAACATTCAACCAATCGTTGAATCTGTCAAAGACTTAGTTAAACAGTTAGGTGATTCAATATCACAAGTATTTGATTCGGCATCTGATGTGATTACATCATTCGGTGATGCAGTAAGTGGTATTTTAGATTCCATAGCAGGTGTGATTGATTCGATTGGACAATCGGCATTGAATGCAGGAAAAGGTTTCAAAGAATTAGCTAAAGGAATTCAAATTATTACAAGTTTGAATTTGCTTGATATGGCCGCATCGCTAGGAGCAGTAGCAACAGGTGTAGGTGCGATAGCTACTGCATCAAGTGGTATTGGTGATGCAGGTACTCAAATCATGAATCTAGCAATCGGATTAGGATTGATGGTTGGATATACAGATAGTCTAAGTGGATTAGCTAGTGTAATGCCGAATGTTATTAATTCGTTTAGTGGTATCGAGTCTATAAGTGGGCCTTTAGCAAGCGCTAGTGGTGCGATGATTCAATTCGCATCTAGTGCAAGTGGATTAGTTGGTTCAACAACTATAGCAAGTTCTGCATTAATTGCATTAGGGGTTGCTTTAACACAAGTTGCAATTCAAGGTGGGCAAGCAGGTACACAGTTAGGCACTAAATTTAAGACCGGATTACAGAGTGGATTAACTCAATCTGTAAGCATTGCTCGTTCAATGTCGAAAAGTATTACAAGCGCGTTAAAATCTGCTTCAAGTGGTGCTTATTCGGTCGGTCAAATGATTGGTAATGGATTAGCTAATGGTATGGCTAGTACATTAGGAAGAGTAAGTGCAATCGCTACACGTTTAGCACAAGAAGCAGAAAAAGCTACACGTGCAGCTGCTAAAGTTCATTCCCCATCAAGAGTATTCATGGCTATTGGTAATTACATTGGCGAAGGTTTCGCAATTGGTATTGAGCAAACTGAACGAATGGTTAGAAAGGCTACTGAATCAATTGTTAATATTCCTAGCGCTCAATCATTGGATGGATATGGATTTAGAATGGACGGAGTAAGTAATGTTAATTCAACAACTTATGATTTTAATTCAAATCAGAATTTCACATTTAATTCAACGTTGACTTTAGATGGTCGAACTTTAGCGAAGGCTTCAAATCGATACACTGAAGAAGAGTTAAATAAGAGTGCTAAATTCAAAGAAAGATTGGCAGGTGTTGTGTAATCATGCTATACGGATTTAGAGATACGACAGATACAAGTGGCGCACTAGGTAGTAATTTACCTAGTGAAGCCATGAATTATAATGGAAAATTTCTAGAAAATGAAATACCAGGCTATAGAACATTGACTGTTAGTGGTAGAGAATTAATTGGCTCTGAATTTAAAGCTAAAGAAATTGAAGGCTTGGACGGAACGATTTGGAAAGAAAAGTATTTGAAACCACGCACGATCACAGTGAAATATCAGATAAATGCATCTAGCAATAAAGAATTTAGAGACGCGTATAACAAGATGAATTTATTGCTAAGTGGTGAACAAGTTAAGATTTATTTCAATGATGAAAATGACAAATATTTTATTGGCACTAAAACTTCAAATGATGAAGTTGAAGGCGGAACAAATTATGTTATTGGTGAAATCGAAATCTATTGCTCAGACCCACGCAAGTATTCGACAACAGAAAAAGAATTTACTGCTACTGATGGAGTTTTGAACATTGTAAATGAAGGTACAGTTCCTGTAAGTATCGATTATGAAATTCAAGCAACATCTGAAACTGGATATATTGGTATCGTATCAACTGAAGGTGTCATGCAATACGGTAAAATTGAAGAATTAGATTCTGAAACTTATCAACAGAGTGAGCATTTAGTAAGTATAAACAACTTCTATAATTGTGCGGATGATACAAACGGAACGGACGTAATGCATCCTCAGTACGGTTCGAACGGTACATTAGCCGAACACACTTGGTTTAATCAAAAGTTTATTGGACTTGGCACTGTTGGAACAAAAAAAGGGAATGCTAGTGGTGGCTTAAGAACATTGGTAATACCTGCAGATTCAAATGGAGATTCAAGTGGATCTAAGAACTTCTATTGTTATTTTCATTTGTTATTCTATGCAGGTCTAATGGGACAAACAGGAGAAATGTGTATCAACTTCTTAACGGCGGATAATAAACTTATCTGTGGATGCAACTGGTATAAAACAGATACAGTTGGAAATACAGGACATTATGAGTTTTGGGCGAATGGTAAAATGTTAAGAAACTTCTCATATACTACTTCTCATTTACACACACAAAATCCTTGGTACTGGAATTGGGGACATTGCGATGTGTTAAAAGAAGGTGGAAATATTCGATTCTTCTACTGGGGTGGATATTACAATTATTACATTCCAGAAATTGCAAATATGAAGTGTGCCAAAATTCAGATTGCGTTCAAACAATGGGGTAACAGAGGCGGAAATCAACTAATGAGTATGATGGGCTTTGATGTAATCAACTTCACGAAAAACAATGTATCAAAATGGAGAGATATTCCTAATAGATATCCTAATGGTACGAAAATTACAATTGACGGTAAATCATCTCACATTTATGTTAATGGAATGAGTAGACCTCAAGATGAGGTGCTAGGAACTAAGTATTTTAAAGCACCAGTCGGTACTACAGAGATAAAAACTACGTGCTCTAGTTGGTCAGAATCAAAACCAATAGTAAAGGCTAGAATTAGGGAGGCATGGTTATAATGGAACAAATCAGAATAGCAGTATTAACTCCTTACGATAAGGTTCTAGCTTTTTTAGACAATACGGTGCCTAGCGCAATGCATTACTTTGATGAAACATTTCATACTTATTTAAAAGGCTCATCGTATACATTCGAATTCACTACATTGACTGCACATGATGATGCAGCCTTTTTAGTCGAAGGAAATAAACTGAGCTTTACAAGAAAAAACAAAGGCTACTACTTAACTATCATGAACGTAGAAAAAGGTGGTAACACGACAACCGTTACCGCCTATGGCCTTTGTCTTGAATTAACGAATGAATATGTAGATGCATATAAAGCTCCTAGAGCAATGTCGTTTGCCGAATATGTAAATGCATATGGATTTGAGCAATCGTTTGTAATTGGCAAGAATGAGGTATCAGACAAACGCATCACGCATGAGTGGAATGGAAGTGATACTGTACTAGCTCGATTGTATTCAATCGCAAATGTATTTGATGCAGAGCTAGAGTTTGTAACTCAATTGAATGATGATTACTCATTGAAGAATGTTGTATTAAATATTTATCGTGCTCATTCAGATAGTGTTCAAGGTATGGGCCATGATAAACGCAGTACGATATTAAGATATCCTAATGATGTATACGGAATCATTAAAACAAGTGATATTACTGAGCTATACACTGCAATAAGACCTACAGGAACAAATGGATTACAGTTAAATTCGATTAGTGGTCGAGTTGTAAAAGACTCAAATGGAAATGTACTGTATAAAGTCAACGGTAACAACTTGTTAGCACCTCAATCTAGAGATAGATTTCCTTCAACTTTACTTACGAATCATTCAAATGATATGTACGCAGTGCAAATTTGGTCTTATGAAACTGAAAACGTTGAGACATTATATGGTCAAGCTTTAGCTCAATTAAAAAAGAATTGTGTTCCTAAAGTTACATACGATGTAGATGCATATATTGATGCAGATATTGGCGATACATTCACAATTGAAGATGAAGAGTATAATCCTACATTGTATTTAGAAGCACGAATCACTGAACAAGAGATTTGTTTTACAGATTCAGAAAAGTGCAAGACTATTTTTGATAACTTTGAAGAAAAACAATCACAGATTAGTTCGGCTCTTATTTCAGAAATGAACAAGATGATTGAGTTAAAGAAAGTTTATGAAGGTTCAATCGTATCTTCAAATGGAATTCTATTTAAGACAGATTCAGATTCGACTCAATTAACTGCAATTGTTAAGAATGATGGAGTTGATATCACATCTAAGTATTCAATTATCTGGTATAAAGACGATGAGCAAATATCAACGAGACAAACAATCACAGTCAACGCATCAGACTTCACGGAAAAGGCAGTATATCGATTTAAAGCAATGAGTGGTGAAATACTTAAAGCGAGTGCAGAAGTCACTGCAATGCGACTACAAGACGGTCAGAATGGTACAAGTGCATATGTGCATATTGCTTATGCAAACAGTTCAGATGGTCGTGTTGATTTTAGTTTGACAGAATCAAATCGTAAATTTATTGGTCAGTATTTGGATTCAAAACAATATGGTTCAGAAGACCCAACTAAATACAGATGGAGTGCAATTAAGGGTGAAGACGGTCAATCATTTGTAAGCGCCGAGGAACAGTTCTATTATTCAACATCACAAACCGAATTAGTCGGCGGTGAGTGGTTTGTTGGTAATGTTGTTTATCAAAGTGATAAGTTTCTATGGAAAAGATGGAAGTGTACGTATGCTAATCCAAGTGAAATCAAGTATACAAAAGCTATTTTCGATAACACATGGAATGAAATTGATGCAAAGATTGGTGTAATCCATACACAAGTATCTCAAGCAAATGTGCAATCCAAAGAAGCTGTTGATAAAGCAACACAAGCTCAGTCAGATGCAACAAAAGCGAATGAATTAGCTAATACTGCTAACGCTCAATCAAGTGAAGCCAAGCAACTAGCACAAGAAGCAAATACTAGTACTGGTAACGCTCAGAAACAGATTGATGCGATTAAAGGAGATATCAATGATTCAAAGCAACAGATTCAAGATGCAGTTGATAAGGCAAATGCCAATGCAGGAGAAATTGCTACTGTAAAAGAAACGTATGCTACAAAAGTTGATTTAACTACTGAATCAAAATCTATTCATGCAGATGTCACAACTGAAATCGAAGAGAAAGTCGGTGAACTATCGACTACAGTTTCTCAAAATTATGCTTCTAAGAGTGATTTAACAACACTTGAAGGAAGTATGAACACTAAGTTTGAACAAACTGCAGATACAATATCAACTCAAGCAAGTTCAATTGAAAGATTGCAATCAGATACAACTCAAGCTCAATTAGATATCATCGATGCAACAAAGAAAGCAACGGATGCTCAAGCTCAAGCAGATAAAGCTTTAGGCGATGCTCAGAGCGCTCAAACTTTAGCAGACCAAGCAAAGAAAAAAGCAGAAAGTGCACAAACAAATTTAGACAATGCTAATAAAGAGTTGGCAGATGCAAAAGCTAATCTAGAATCAGTGACTGGTAGAGTTGATGCGACTGAGAGCGAAATCACAAAAGCTCAAACTCGTTTAACAAACGCAGAAACTGCAGTACAGAAAGCTCAATCTGATGCAACTACTGCTCAAGATAACGCAACTACGGCAATCAATAACGCAAAAACGGCTCAAGAAGTTGCGAATGATGCAAAAGCCAAAGCAGAACAAGCTCAGGAAGATTTAGCAGATTTAACGAATAAAGTTAGTTCAAATACAACTAAAATCGAGCAAAATGCAGATGCAATTAAATTACAAGCTACTAAGATTACTGAAACTAGTAATAAGATTGATAATTTAGAAATCGGTGGAAGGAATTTAATATCTAACATAGCTTCAAATTGGCAACAAGGACAATGGGATGATATTAATGGAACTTATGAAAATTTAGATGGACGTATATGCACTACAATCGGTTTGAAAGTAAGTCCTGGAGAGACATACGCAATAAAGATATATCTGAATGGTGTAACTGATAAGAATTTATTATTCAGAACGTATGGTAGCGACGGTAGCTTTTTAGGTTCAGTAATTGGCGTAACAAATCTTATATACAATGTGCCTAGCAATGTATACGAACTTAGATTTGTTTTATACGAAAACGTTACATTGGACGATTTAACCAGTGGTGCTGTAAGAGTTAAAATCGAAAAAGGCAATAAAGCCACCGATTGGACTCCTGCTCCAGAAGATGTAGATGAAGCAATAAACACTGAACGCACTGAGCGACAGTCTGCAATTGAAACTAAGGCAAATGAAATTACTTCAAAGGTTTCTGAAACTTATGTATCAAATTCTGCATTTGAACATTATCAAAATACTGTATCAAGTCAGTTTACTCAAACAAAAAATGACTTCACATGGTCAATCAATCAGTCGGTAACTGATGCTAAGAATGAAATGAGCGGTCAAATCGACAGTGTAAATGGTCGTGTTGATGGATTAAAGCAAACAACTGACAACGTAAACAGTTACATGAGTTTTGACAACGAGGGATTAACTTTAGGTAAATCAGACAGTGCATTTAAGACTAAGATTACAAATGAAGAGTGGTCGATTCAAAAGAATGGTGCAAAGGTAACATATATAAACGACCAAACAATGTACATCACAGATGGGCAATTTACGCAGTCATTGAAAATTGGTGCATTCGGATTCGTTCCAAGAGCTAATGGATCGTTAGATTTTAAGAAAGTAGGGTGATTGAATGGCAGAATTTAGTGGCGGAATACAAATTGGTAGTGGCCAGTGGGATAAGTATTCGTTGATACTGCGAATCAATGAAATATCTTATTCTGTTGAAAATAATACATCATATGTAGAGTGGTGGGTCGGTATTCGTTCAAATACGCAGTACCATACACACAACGGAATTCCTGAAACATTTACAGTATCCGTGAATGGTACTCAAGTGTTAAACCAAAGCTTTACACCTAATGTACCAGTAAATACACTTGTCGGTGTAAAAAGTGGAGCAGTAACTATTTCACATGATGCAGATGGATCAAAAACAATTTCGGTAAGTGCATATTTCAGTGGAAGTAACTCTGGATATTATGCACCTATTACTGGTTCTTGCAGTGGTACAGTTAAATTGACAACCATTCCAAGAGCATCAAGTATATCTATTGATAGTCCTAGTATTGAATGTGGTAACACTATTAATATTAACGGTTCGAGTGCTTCAAAGAACTTTACACATAAAATCTACGCAACATGGAACGGTAAAAAAAGTGAATTAGTGACAATAGCTAGTGGTACAACAACCCCTAGCTTTTCTTATACAATTCCAACTGCATGGGAAAAGGACTTACCTAATTCGACAAGTGGAATTGCTACATTTACCTTAGAGACATTCAGTGGTTCAACATCTGTTGGATCTAAATCAGTAAATGCAACTATTAAAGTAAGAAGCAGTGTAGTTCCTTCTATTGACAGTATTAAAGTAACAGATGCAAATTCTGTATGTGCAGGCATTGGTCAAATAGTTCAGTCGCAATCTAGGTTGAAGTTTGCAATTACGTATAGTGGTGCACAAGGTTCAACTGTTACATCTATATCAACCAAATTTGAAGGACAGACATACAATGGTAGTTCATTTACAACTGGTATTGTACAAGGCAGTGGAAGTATTAGCTATACGACAACAATCTATGATTCACGTGGTCGTAGTTCACAAGTCAGTGGAAAGGTAACTGTATCTGCATATAGTTCGCCTAGCTTAACGAATGTGAGTGCAAAGCGTTCTGATTCAAATTATGTAGTAGATGAAGCAAGTGGTACATATGCATTGCTACACTTCAAAGTTGGTTTTACAAGTTTAAGTAATAAGAATGTAACATCATTCTATATCCAGTATCGAGCAAGTGGAACTTCTTCATGGACGAAAATAAATTCATGGGATAACAACTACTCACTTGAGCAAGATTACAAAGCAGGTAACTTATTTACATATGCAACGAGTTCATATGAAGTGGCATTCGGTGTTAAGGATAAATTCATGAATGACTACTCATGGCAAATATTTACAGTAGCACCTACTTACTCGTTAATTAACTTTGGAAAAGATGGAAGATCATTAACGTTCTTCGGTCAAGATGCTAATCAAAAAGATACATTAACAGTATTAGGCGACATTGTAGCTCCTATGTTCTTGAATAAGATATTCCCAGTTGGTGCAGTCTATATCACCTATGATAAAAAGAACCCTGGAACTTTCCTGGGCGGTACATGGGAACAGTTTGGACAAGGACGAACTTTAGTCGGTGAAGGTACTGGAAATGATGGTAGTACAAGTATGTCTTTTACTGCCTTTCAAACAGGAGGAAGTTATGAAAACTATCATGATGTTCAAATTGGATATAATGCACTTTATGGAGCAATTACAAATAGCGAGGAAGGAAAACTTATTCGAGTTGCTAAATTACATGACCATTCTATATGGGCAGATTCGGTTGAAGATGATGGATATGGAAAATCATATACACGAAATACTGGTATTGAAATGTCAACATCTCAAATTA
>CAMESA010000012.1 GCA_945935945.1 uncultured Mollicutes bacterium
TCACGGATGAAGAGTTCAACGAGTTAGCTAACTTTGCTAAATATTTAATATCAAAGAGGTCTACTCATGAATAAGATAATAAGAGTAGCTTGCTACGTTCGTGTGTCTTCACAAGAGCAAAAAATGCATGGATTTTCTATCGGTAATCAAAAAGATAGACTAGTAAATTACATTCACGAACACCCAAATATGCAACTAGTAGGTATATATGCTGATGAAGGTGTTAGTGCTGATAAATTGAATAAAAGATTAGAAATGAAACGCTTGTTGGAAGATTGTGAGCAAGGAAAGATAGATTTGATACTGTTCACTAAACTTGATAGATGGTTTAGATCCGTACCAAAATATTACAAAATTCAAGAAATACTAGATAATTGTAAGGTTTCTTGGCAAGCCATTGAGGAAGATTATGAAACCCTGACCGCTAATGGTAAATTTAAAGTAAACATAATGTTGTCAGTTGCCCAGCAGGAGCGAGATAGATGCAGCGAGCGTATTAAGTCAGTATTTGAATATAAAGTGAAGAATAAAGAACCTATAAGTGGTAGTACTTGTTTGGGATTTATGATTGCTACTGTAGATGGTAAAAAGCGTTTAGTTCACGATCCTGAAGAAGAAGAGATGGTTAAGGATCTGATCCAATACTACATGATTTATCAAAACTTGGTACAAACCCAAAAGTATATACTTGATAAATATGGTGTGGATCTCGGATATAATTCAATGTATAGGTTATTGCAGAACCCTTTGCTTTATGGACATTATAGTGGGGTTGATAACTTTGCAGAACCATATATAACGAAAAAGCAATATGATGATCTGCAGATTAAATTTGAGAATAACCAACGCAATCGCAAGAATAGCAATGTATACATACTGTCTAAACTAATCATTTGCCCACATTGCGGTGGTCGTATGGTCGGTCATATTGACCATCATAAAAGAAGTAGATATCGTTGTGAGCAAAGATATCGCAACAGTAAGCTAGAAAAACAATGCGATTTTTCCAAGTCAAAATACGAAAAATATATTATTGATCAATTAAAAGCAAAACTTAATGATTATATGAAAGACTATGTCCTTAAATATGAGATAGAAGAAAAGAAGACAGTAAATGTTAGTAACATCAAAAAGGAATTAGATAGACTTAACAATCTATACATCAAAGGAAGATTAGAAGAAGATGAATATGAAAAGCGTTATAGTGAATTGAATTCCAAGCTAGTAATACCAAAGAAGAAAGATACTAGTAATATCAAAGCCTTGCTAAAAGAAAATATATTAGAAGCTTATGATACTCTTGATCCGGAAGAACAAAGTGCTTTCTGGCATGGATTGATCAAAGCTATCTATATTGATGATGACTTCAATATTACTTCTATCGACTTTTTTTAGGCTTGTGAGTTGTTGTAATTTTATGGTGCCGGTCGGTGCGTGTTAATTACAACTACCATTATCCATTAAAAAAAAAGCACTTATTTATTAAGTGCCTTTTTTATATTCTCTCTGATCAGCTCTTTGATGTAGCCTTGCTTGTTGCTGATGCTTTGCAAGTGATCTAATATATCGTTATCGGTATTATTGTTAAACTTTAGATAGATACCGGTAGTGTTTGCTTTATCGTACTTAGCGTTTGCTCTTCGCTGACTTTCTCTTGCCATATTATCCGATAATATCTTCTTCTCTGTCTACATTGGAAATATGATATCCATTGTCAAGTTTAACTGTTAAAGATCCATATCCATAGTTATCTACAACAACACCTCGCATTGCTTTATCAAATGTAATTTCATCGTTAGTCTCATCGCAATCATAAGTTCCAGCTTTTACAATAACCTTTTCAAAGGGATATTCAATAGTTTCTACTTCATTTTCATAAATAATATCGCCATCTTCATTTTCTACAACTTCAAAGATTTTAACTTTTTTTCCTTCTAATACTTGTAGGCTTTTACCTGCAGAAATATTTTTAAAGCATAGATCTGCAAAGTATCTAGCATCTTTCATAGTTTCGATCAATTCATCAATAAATCTGATCTCTTTTCCAAATTCATCATAAGCTTTAACTTCGTAACGTGTTTTCATTTTATTTACCTCTTTCTTTTTACACTTATATTATACTATATAAGTATATACTTGTAAAGAATTATTATTGATTTTTGGAGATTTTTGCATAAAAAAATGCCTAGGCTTTTGACCTAGGCTTTTTCATTTTAAAATCAGATAATCCTGAATTTGCTCCTTTACTTTTTTCATAGCTTCCACATCGTTGCCATCAATTCCATGGCTTAATAATGCAAACAACGCTTGCATCACTAATCTGTCCTGCTCTTCAAGTTCTGTTATACGTTTATTATCTCTTTCTAGTAGTTCAGTATGTTTCTTGATCAGTTCACTATGCTCACGGATCAGGTCGTTCTGCAGATCATTGGGTTTCTTTGCCCACTTGAACAACTTGATCAGGTACGCTACACCACCACCAATACATGCTATTGCTCCGAAAAAAGTCAAAATAGACTGTAGTGATATTTCCATAATACCACCTTTATTTGTCTAGTTCAGGAAGACCAGCAATGCTTGTTAGTAATGATAGAATGCCTGACAATAATGAAGCACTTGCTACCATTGCCCAATTTACATCGCCGATTACTGTGCAAGTACCAATCATAGCTACTGCAGTTTGTGCGATAGTTTTGATTGCCCTAATACCAGCACATCTGATCCATTGTTTTAAATCGTATTTCATAATTTATTCTCCTTCGACTAATTTTTTTATCTCATTGATAATACTAGACTTGTCTGCGTATTTTTTTTCTAAATCATCATATTTAACCTTTAGTTCGTTGTACATAGCTTCATAGTCTAGCTTTGGCTCTTCTATGGGAGGAGTTGGTTGAGGCTCTACTGTCTTGTAGAAAGTCAACACATTTGCTATTGCTCTTCCGGTATATAGTATCTTTGTCCCATTCATAATCATCTGGCTAGAACCACCACCATCTAGGAAGTAAACACCTAATGCACCATATGCTTTGGCAAAGTTTCTACATTGATAGTAAGTTAATCCTGTACCTGTTACAACGAATGCATATTTGCCATCACCCATGTAAAGTAACATGGTCTTGTTGCTTGCACTATTTAAATCGACTTTAGCAGCCGAAGAAGTAAACTCAATGTCGTTGCCTTCGTGTCTTAATATTGCAAACGGAGAGCATGCTAGAATTACTTCATCTTTTGATAACCAATAATCACTTGATGGTGTGCAATGTGGTTCGTGGTTTTTATCTATATAAAGACATAGCCATGACTCTTGTTTAGGTGCAAAATCATTCTCGAAAGACTGTTCAACACCATAATGTTGTCCGTTGTTTAAATCGAAGAAGTTACAGTTTACCTTGCAATAGTGAATTAACTCGTTGTCAATCTTGTCGATTGTTGCTCTAGCTTCATAATTTTCTTTGCCAGTTTGTAAAGCTGACATCATACCAATACTTTGGTCGGCTTTCATTAGGTAGGTATACATAGGCACACCTATCCATGATAACTTTTGATAGCCTTCAATAAAGTTCATATTATCAACCCCTTTCGTAAATTCATAAGGACTGTTTAATATAGTCGTATATTCTTCATCAATATAGAAGTAGTCTTCTATATTTATCCAATCTTTTAAACCCCATTCACTAGAGTTAATCTTGGTTTTGGTAGTTTGTCTACCTTTTCCAATTTCTAAATGAATGTGATTGCCAGTTGCTTTGCCTGTTGTACCTTCGTAGTAGATAGTATCGTTTGGATAAAGAACCAATCCCTTTTCTAGAAAGTTGATGTTATTGCAATGTGACATTGCTAGAGTGACATCGTTATCTTTATCATAGAATAATACTGTGTTGGCAAATCCCGTTGTTTTGTAATGTAAGATACCTATTACCTCAAGTTCGTTGAAAGTTACAAATCTATCTATTCCACTATCCTCGCCTGCTAAATCGTAAGCGTTAAGATTTTTATGTGAAAAAGAATTGTAACGACCTTGAGATATATTCAGGTATCTCATACCAAATTTTCTTTTAATCATTTATTTATCCTCACACAAGCGTATAGTATCATGACAAATACTATAAAAATTAAAATCACTAAACCATGCATATTAACTAACTTTTTCTAGCCATGCACAAATATACACAGACCCACTAGTATGACTATTTGATACTGCAAATGATTTAATATTTTGTGCATAGTTAAATCCTACTTTTTCTATAACAGATATATAACTAGTAAGACTTCCTTTCTGTGCTGGGTGTGTTCCGCCACCAGCACTATAATTTAAATAGATTTTTCCTTTATCATCATTAATTTTTAATTCTCCACCTGTATTTAAATCAACACCAACTGAGCCACTAAAATATAGCGTTAATGGAATTATTCCATCTGTTACAGTTGTTCCTTTATTACCAGTTTTAAAGTTATATTTTATTCCGTTAACAAAAATATAATTCTTATCTACTCCACCTTTTCTAGTTATTAAACATTGTCCCATAAATTAAACCCCCTTAACCATCACACTTAAACTTACTGTTGTAGGTTCACTTGCATAGAATTTTAAAGTATTGGTTGAAGTTTCAACTTTCAATATCTTGCCCCAATCCTCTTGTTGTGCTTGCATTTCTGTTAAATTGCCACTCAATACAACATCAATAACAGGATTATCGTTTGAAGTAATACCACTACAAATTATTGATTGAGTATAGTATCCGTTTGTTGTATCTTGTGTCCATGATGTGCCTAAACATGCAATAAAGTCATCATAGGTTGCGTTTAGGTTGGTTGTTATCATTGGTTTGAATAGTAGGTTATTAAAAGTAATATTTTGTTTACCCCATAATAAAAAAGTTAAGTTACAAGTTTGATTTATAGTAAATACATATCCTTTTCCTACATCGCCAATGTAGTTTTCACTTAAAGTATTATTTATAACATATGTGAAATAGTCACCATCGTTTTGCAAACTTCCTACAAATTTGTAAGTTCCTTTAGGTAATTCAAAATTGCATAAAGGAAAATCAAATGCATTTTGGCTTATGCCATTCAATGTATATGTACCATCACCATTGTTTGCACATGTAACACCATTCTTTGTTGTTGTTTGAAGTGTTGGCTTTAATAGGTTAACTCTAATAGTATTTAATTTAGCTATATCACTTGTATTTCTTGCAATGTTAGTGTCTTGATCATCATCACGAGACTTGATTGCTTGTATATCGCTTGTATTCGTTGATGTTGTTTGTTGTAGGCTTGTGATGTCGGCTGAAATGGAGTCGATGTCAGCTTTATTTGCACTAATATTAGCTGTATTCGTAGCTATCTTATTTGCTTGCTCATCGATTTGTAGTTGTAAACTTCCTGCCTGATCAGTACTCAACTGTCCTTTGATAGTATCGAACCATTCATTGAATGCTTGTAGTTCATCGGCCTCGAAGTTAGCAATGTAGTCTGCCCATTGTGCAGTTACCTGATTAAAGTCTACTTCTTCAATGTTAGATACTACCCAACCACAAATATCAGCGTTCATTCGTGTATCTGTAATGTTTTCTTGTTTGATTTCAACTGCACTTGCAGGTACTGTAATGTGTGCTAGCACTATATCATAGATACCATTTTCTCGCACTGGCAAAGGTGCTACGGTAGTTCCTTTCACGATCATAAGTGTGAAGTCTCTGTCAGTGTCATTTCTTCGACACACGACCGCATCAATACGAGTTGAATTGGCAGAAGCTTGTTCAACAGTTAAAGTTGTTTGTGAGTCAAACTTTTTTAGTTTGCCTTCAATAAAAGCGTTACCGGTATCAACGATAACTTTCATACCAGACGAAGCTAATACTTGAAGTTCGCCATTGAATACACCGGTCTTAAAAAAAGGTCTTAACCACTCGCCAAAGCTATCAGCGTCGTAGACCCTATCGCCATTGTCACTGTTATAAAAATTAGCATATGTTCCCATGTTAATCCTCCCATGTTATGCTTTCAGGAATAGGTTCTCCCAATGTTGGATTTATTATTACCCCACCTTGTTCATATACTTCCTCTATCCCTGTAATTCGTTTATTTAAACTAATACCCCATGACTCTTTGCGTATCGTCACGATATCGCCAAGATCATAGTCTTTTTTGTATTTAAAGTTGCCCATTGCAGAAGTTTGGTAGTCAAAAGCTTCAACCTCAACCATTGATGACAATTTCTCCTGACCTCGTTGTTTGAGTGCATCGAGATACTCTTCATTTGTACTAAATTCCATTGACTGAATATCTTTAGCATCAACAAAAACCTCTCGCAGGTTGTATCCTACGCCACCACCTAATTCTACATAAACTCTATCAGGGCCTTCGCCTTCTCCACCTACAAATACTTTAGTTTTGTATAGTGTGGAATTGTACGAGTAAGATGTATCATTTATGTTCTCAAAGTTTTCACTAAAAATTACTTTGTTGTTGGCTGATTGAGAAGCACTTCTATCAATACCTTTGTAAGTCTCAAAAGTAAGCTTTTTATTTACGAAGTCAGTAGCAACTCTAAATCCAATGTTAGATGTTTTCGATAATTTAGTCATGATCGTTAGCAAATTCTTCATTGTAGCCTGAAAAGTAACTTTATCAGTAAATCCATTTAAAGCTGTTGTTGATAGATTAGGTATCGGTTCAACAACGCTGATCAGATCATTCATAGCCACTTCTGTTAGACCATTAAATGAAAAAGTAGACTTTATCAATCGCCTTTCTAGTAAGCTTGATAAAAATCTACCTTTAACAACTATTTGCTTTTTGTTTGCTTGATCAGTTAATTCGATACTCTCGATAATACCTACTTCGATACTGCCATCTTTGGCCACCAGGCGCTCTTGCTTAAGTAGATCTATGTTATATTGTGTTAATGGTGCGTAAATTTCGAAAGTACCGCTTTCGTAGTACTTCCTTGTCCAGATCAGTGATTGGAAGTTATCAATTACCCCTTTTCGGTTTAGATCTAAATCATATACTCGTAGTTCCATATTAAACTCCTAAATATTTCTGCCTGAATTTGACTGACACTAGTAGATTATCCTCGCCTTCATCAGCAAAGTATCTGATCGTGTTATCGCCGCCCAATAACTGAATGTAATTAGATCCTTCTTCTACATATTCATTGATGATGGTTTTTACTCCATCGTGAATAAAGTACACATTCTTATTATTTTGCATCGTAGAAATAATAACTTCATCGCCATAAACCATGTTTAAAGGTTTCAAAGAAGTGCCAACTTTAATATATGCGTCTTGTGTAACATTCAACACTTTTGGATTTAAAGCATTGCCTTCTGCTTTGATGGTTATTTCCATTCCAACAAAATCACTTGTTGATGCGTTGTTAATTACCATTAATTTATCCTTGCGTTTAGTAGCAAACTGTTCAGATCTAAACGCATGTGGAAAAGTAAATAAACCGTCCCAACCGGTCATGGTTACGTTGGTGTCACTTGTATCACTGAAATAAGAGTCAGGGCAGATCAAGCTGATAGTAGTTGTTCTGTTTGAATTTCCAACACCATCATTAACGATACTTTCTACATAGTAATCTATAGATCGCTTCTCATTAAATGATCCATCGGTTTCTTCATAAATAAGAGTGCAAAGTGTTTTTGGCTTGAATACATCGTATAAACGTTGTCTATTTGCACCATGTAGGTTTTTGTTTGACACAGTCAGTACGATATTTCTTGCCTTTACATTTGAACCAATATAAGTTGATCCATCTAGCATACCATTCTCTGTTTGGTATACTTCTGCACTAACTTCATATAGCCCGGTAGCTTCTAACAGTACGAAAGGAGAGTATGTCTCGCCAAATATTAAATAGTCATTGCCATTCTTGCAAATTATTCTTCTCATACTAACCTCTTCCTAGCGCTAGTGCCATTTGTCTAGTAGCATTACGAGTTTGTCTAGCTACCTCATAAGGCGATAGTTCAGTTGGTGCATAGATATTTACTGTTTGAGTGTATCCAGCTGGCTGACTGTTGCGTGAAAAGTTTGAATTAATCTGTAGATCTTTAGATAACGGATTAGTGATATCCTTGGCTACTGAATTGATCTCGCTTAAGATATCCTCTTTACCATCACTAATACCTTGTACTAGGCCCTCATCGATCATTTGCCCAATCCAATACATCTTCTTTGAAGGAGATCTGATCTCTAAAGTTGATTTAATTGCGTTCCATGCGCTTTGTGCAATGTTTTTAGCTGCATTCCATAAAGAGCTACCCATTGAAGTTACACCGTTGATAACTCCTTGGATCATATCAATACCGATCTGTTTCCAATCAAACTCGCCAAACGCACTACATACTTCTGTAAATAAATTAGGTAATTCTTCTAGAATACCACTCAACAATTCCCCTATCATATCGATACCTGTTTGTACGATCGTTGGGAAGTTGTCTACTATTGATTGAATAAATGTAACTAATGCTTGCAAAGCTCCTCTTACTACTTCCGGAAGGTTAGCAATGATACCTTGCACTAGGTTACCTATTAACTCAATACCCTTTTGCAATACTAAAGGGAAGTTTTGCAATAATATACTTATAAATGTGTTTAAAGTTTGCAATGCACTGTTGATAATACTAGGTAAGTTATTAATAATACCAACACAAAACTCACTAATCATATTAAAGCCGTTCTCGATAACTTTAGGGAAGTTCTCTTCCATGAATACAACAAAGTTATCTATTAAAGTTGTAGCTATTTCACCTAATAAAGGTAAACCCGTCTCTAATATCCAAGTCATAGCAATAGGTAAGTTTGTTATAATGCCGTCAATCATTGAGGTTAACATTCCAAAGCCTTCAGCTACTAAAGTAGGATATTGTTCTTGTATAAAAGTTACTAGGTTATTAATCAGATTACTAGCTCCCACTTGCAACGTTGGCAACGCTGTACTAATTCCCGTAACAATAGCTTGAGGTATATTGCTAGCTAAATTAACTAACATAGGGATTAAATTACCCGCTACGAACGTAGTAGTTGACTCTACTAATTGAGTCATTTGCGTCTTAACGTCTCCGCCGGTTGTCAATGCTCCCATAAAGTTTAAGAAAGCAGCCTTCATCGAATTAAAAGACCCCTCAAAAGTTGTACTTGCTTCTTTGGCAGTAGTTCCTGTTACACCTAATTCAGTTTGTATTACATGAATAGCATTGTAAACATCTGCTAGATTGCTGATGTCATATTTTACTCCTGATAGCTTTTGAGCATCAGCAAGCAATCGTTGCATTTCAGTTTTAGTTCCGCCATAACCAAGTTTAAGGTTATCTAACATAGTATAATTTTGCTTTGCAAATCCTTGATATGCATTTTGGATTGACTGCATGTCTGTACCAAATTTGTTTGCATTATCAGACATATCAACAAGTGCCATATTTGCTACTTCTCCGGCTTTTTCAGTGTCTCCACTTAATCCCTGGAGTAAGCTAGCACTAAATGACGTTACCGTCTCCATATACTCGTTAGCGCTTAATCCGGCTGTCTTATAAGCCTCATTAGCATATTTTACCATCTTGTCATAACTATCTTTGTAAAGCGTCTCAATACCGCCTAGGGACTGTTGTAGCTTGCCCCCTTCGGTAAGTGAGCTAGTTATAAATTTACCTACACCGGCGCCAACGATAACCTTTTTTAGAGTGCTGACTAAATTAGATCCTATTGAGTTCCCGCTAGTTTGACCGGCTTTTTTGCTCTCGCCACCTAGTAATTTAGTAATAGAGCCTTGAATTCCGTCGGCTGAGGGTATAATTTGGACGTATGCTTTTCCCAAAGAAGTTTTAGCCATGTTGTCCACCTCCTCGTTTTATCCATTCTTCTTCAAAATCAGAAGCTTCAACGCCCTCGTATTCTTCGTTATCTGTTAGTTTGTTGTAAATAGATTTAGGTCTATTAATACCCAAACGACCATCTTCACTTTGAAACCATATTAGGGTGTTTAAGCTATCTAATATTAAAGATAAGAGTAGGTCACTTGATCCTACTCTTGTATTTGCTATCTTCTTTTTTATCCTTGAATTGTCCTCTAGTCCACACGCAAGTATAGCTATATAAGAAGCTTTGTATTCATACATATTGTATATATGATATGTTTGTGCCATATCACAAATCAAAGCGTTCCTATCAACTGTGATCATGTAGACTAGATTGATTAGTTTTTTCCTTCTTCGCCCAATTTACCCATCAATTCGGTTATCAGGTTCTGGAATTCAACTACTGGTACCCTACCGTTGTACGCTTCTCCAAGCTTATCATAAATTTTCTTTTTATCTTCTTTAGAAAAAATAGCGCTAGTTAATCTAGCAATGCTCAAAAAGTTGCCATCTTCGATATCTGCAAGGAAGTCTACTATTCTCATATCGTCGAATACATCTTTTTTTACGTCAACAGTGACGCCACAATTCAATTCAATCTTCATTTAATTCTCCTTTATGCTAAAGTGATATATTCTTTATGGAATGTTGGGCAAGCGATCTCCATTGGGAAACCAACTGCCTGATTAGCTTTATAAGCTACATCTCCATTTAAAATAGGTTTAGCATTATCAATTACAATTCGTTTAGCTGTACCATTCTTCATAAGCGTATCTACTACAAATACGCATGCATCTAATTCGTTACCTGTAGCTGTTACCGTAATATTCTTTTCATTTGCTGTAACATTACTTTCTCCGTAAACAAATTTAAGAGTATCAACGTTTAATGCCTCGATTAAAGTCAATTTAGCTGTTTCGCTCTTTTCTGTTTGAGAAGAATCAACCACAGTTCCACCCCACTCTTTAATATTTTCACTTGATGTAGCTGTTGAAAAAGTAAAGCCATCTTCACTTACATAGCCTAAGTTCTTAAATTTAGTGTCTAAAGGTGTTGTAGCGTCTGTAGGTAAAGTTGTTCCTAAAGGTGCATAAAATACTGCTCCACTTACTTTAGGTTTAGCAGTAGTAACATTTTTTACTTCGTTTGCCATATTTATTCTCCTATCACATTAAATATTGCTTGATACCTATATCGTTTGGTATCCTGATCAGTGTAATTGTAGTCACTATTTAACGAGCAATCACTAACTTCGTTAAGTGCCACTATATTTCTCATAGCTTGCTTTACCTGATCATTTAATTTGCAAGCTTCTAAAAGACTAGATCCATATGATTGAATAGCAATAGTAGCTTGTTCGATAAAGTCTACTTCGCTTGATCCTGTCTTTTCTATGATACAAAAAGAAGCAGGCTCATTTGCCTGATGCTCAGCGTAACAAGGTACATCTAAATTGTCGTTTAAATATTTAATAATAGTAGCTTCAATCATTTAGTACCTCCTAATGCTTTTAATAAGGTGTTATTTTTCAAATTGTCTTTGAGACTAGTAGAATTGATACATCTAATTACCACATTTGCCCTGACTTTCCCAACACTGACTTGTGTTTGGTAGTCTTTCGCATTTCCAGTATTAGATTGTACCTGTTGGCCATACTCATTTAATACACTTTGTATCTCTTCTGATCTCAACAATTCGCCAACACCTTTTTTATCCAATACAAATTTATTCATAACTTTCAGCTAAATATTGTGCATTCCAAGGAGAAGGTACTAATTCATCTATACCCCTTTTGGCTGGTGTAAAGATATGGTAGCGTTTGCCCTCAATAATGACAAACTGATCTTCCCATTTGTTAGTATCTCCTTTAGGAATAGCCAATATATGAACGTCTTTTTTTCCGACTAAATTTGTAGTATCGATAATATCATCAGTTAAATTTGTACTCCAAAGTACGCCCTTAACTTCAATTTGTTTTTCTTCATAAATCGGCTGATTGAATTCATCAGTACCGATTTCAATTTTGTTGATCAAAGTGATCGTTTGACCACGATTAAACACCCACGCCATAAATATCTACCATACCTATCCGTTGTCTGTTTAATCCTAATAGTTTTAAATCCTTGTTTAGTATGCTTAAACCACCACCGGTATTCACATATGTTCCACTCCAAGTATATCCAAGTGCGCTTTGTGACTCCTGGGAAAGTGAAGAGTTACCTTTGTCTAGTTCCCTGATAACTACATTGCAGGTAGCTAGTTTTGCATTGTTCTTCATATCCTCATCATCAATAACTTCTTGGTTTAGATCTCTGCCGTATTCTTTGGCCAAAGTCCTGAAATAGCTTGAAGTGTATGTTAACAGCTGTTCAACTTTGGCAAGCTGATCAGCATTAAGTGATCCGTATAGGTTCATTACATCTTCAACTGTTGCAAAGTTTTCCATGCGGTACTCCTTTCGAAAAAAAGGGGATTGCTCCCCTTAAGACTATTTATAGAATACTGTTTCAGGTTTAGAAACCATGTAACCGCAAACTTCACGACCCTGAACAGCACTAGCACCGATGTGCTTGCCATCTTTTAGATCGACGATACCAACAGGTACTGCCCAAGCATTAACAAAGTGACAGTATGTAGAGTTACCTACGATGAAGTGTTTATCAGTTAGGTTTGCAGTTTCATATACTGGTGTTCCGTCTAGCATACCAATAGCACCATTCTTTAGATCTGACATGTCTGCAGCACTGATCCATGTAGGGTCTTTTTTGATTTCTGCTCTTAATTTAGGGCTGATTGCGATCCACATTGCTCTTGGGTCTACTTTAGCGCTTCTAGCTTCTGCTAATGTGTCTAATAATGCGTTAACGATCTTAGTTTCACTTGTTGCTGGTGTTGTGTGGTTGCTTTCATTTGTCAATAAAGCAATTAACTTCATATCGATATCATTACCCATTGCATATCCAGCTGAGTCTAAACGGTCAGCGATCATTCCATCAGGTACAGCTTCAGCTACAAATCCATCGATTAATTCATTTACTGCTAGATCAACATCACATACAAGTGTTTTGTAAGTTGTGTTAGGTGCTGTCATAGCTACACCGTTAGTAACATCATAAGCGCTAACTACTGCTTCGTTTCTCACAGGGATTTTTACAGCGCCTGCTACTGGGTTGCCTTCGTATCTTCTGTTAAATAAGCCTTGGAAAATAGAAGTTGCTCTTAATTTAGCTTCAACCAAAGCTGAATATTTTTCTTGTAATTGAGTATTTTGTGCCATAATTTTTCTCCTTTATAACTCTAAATTTGGGTTCATTTCTTTGAAAATCTTTGTCACACCATCTTCTGCACTTGTTTTAGTTGTAGATGCTTGTGGCGCAACATTTAATGAACTCTTGATGTTAACACTCATTAATTTGGCAAGCTGTTCTGCGTCCTTTTGAATTTCTTCTTCAGTTGTTCCTGTTAATCTTGAAGCCATTTCAAAAGGAAGTCCATTGTTCAGACAAATTCTCATTTTTACCGAGTTGGTCTCGTATCGTTTGATCTGATCATCTTTTTCTTGAATAGATTTGTTAAGGTTATCAATCTGTGAAGCGTAGTCAGTGCTACTCTTATTTAATTCTTCTATCTTTTTTGAAAAGTCATCATTTAGCTTTGCTACATCTTCAGGAGACATATAGCCTTCATACTTCTTTGCTTCTCTAGCTAATCTATCCTTGATAGCTTCGTCAAATTGTTCTTGTGTTTCAATCTTTTTAAATTCCATATAATCCTCCAAATTCCTATTTATACCGCATAGTTGCGTATATTAAAAGCGCCTTGAAGAAAGCGCTAATAATCAAATTTAGTTTTTGTTTTTGCTTTTGAAGTCTTACAGATCCAATAAGCAAATACGCATGATTCCATGATACAAATATCAATAGACTCTTTTATTGTTTTAAATCCAAAACCACCATTTGTGCCGATCAACCTTTTTTGACAGTTACTTACTGAATTAGTTAACGATGGCTGGCCCATATGACATATAGCCTTGTTTTCAAGGCCATTCATGAACGTTTCACTAGCCATTAATACTTCTTTAACTGTTGGGTAAATCGGCTTTATTTTGAGTTCTTTTGACTTGTACGCTTGATTTAATATCTCTTGTTGTCCTTGAGAACAGTCAACAACTAACTTCTCGATATCTGCTTTGTTGCAAAAATCATAGATCCATTTATTGCCTTGACTTTGTGGCCTACAAGTAAAGGTTTCAACGAAAACTTTTTCCCCTGATTTAACAGCTATAGTCAATGCTACGTTAGTTCCATCTTTGCCAAACTTAACGCCAGCGTAAATTCTGCCATTTAGTTCAGGTAGATTGTCTACTTTCAGTTCTTCCCATTGTCTACGACTTATAAAACTCTTCAGGTTGGATTTAGTCCAATATCCTAAACGCTGAATGTTGAAGTCCAGATCATCAGTGCCAATCTCATCTTGAATTATTCTTTCTGTTAAAATAGTTCCCAATGATGGATTGGTTTGATACCATAATTCAATATCGTTGACTGCACTTAGCTGATCTACACTCCATTCGGCCCATGCTGAGTTGTTGGTGTTACCACTCAATACATCTTTTCTAAACTTACTAAAAACAGTACCACTTGATACCGGAGTATTGGGTGTTCCACAGAAAATCGTTTGTGGGTTCTTACTAGAAGACACCACATATTTAAGTGTAGTTTCTTGTGTATCTTTGTACTCCTGGGCTTCATCAATCACGAGCAAGTCGAAACCTTCTCCTAAACCACCTGTATCAGTTCTTGTTCTAAAAGATATAGATCCGTTAGTTTCAAACAATATGATCTGTTCCAAACCGTATTGTCTAGCAACTTTGAAGTCATCGCCTTCTTTTAAACCACTATCTGTTATAAGTTTAAGCAGCCTTTTGAATGCACTTGATGAAGTTGCTGTTCTATGAGCGGTATGAAGCATTGCTTCTCCATTGAAAAGTCCATAGATCTCTCTGATGGCCACAACTTCATTTTTTCCATTTCTTCGAGGAACAGAATAACCAAATTTAGTATGGACCCACAAGCCATCATCATTGTAGGCTAGAATATCGTTGATCAGTAGCTGCTGCCACTCCTGGGCGATTCTTCCACTTTTTTCATATAAGTCTATTGCTTCTTTGCCATGTGAATTAACATAAGGCAGTATTACTTCGTTCGTTGGAATTTGGCGACCTTTTCTTACGTCGCTCATAACTCCTCCTATTCAAATCTGCCTTTTCTAGTTTGTACTAAAGTTTTATTTGTTTTATAAATGATTTTACAGCCACACCCTTCGTGGCGCTCAAACATACCTCTATTTACTGCTTCATGATAAGGTACATCAACACCTGTGCGTTGCAAGCACCATTGACATTTCTGTGTTCGGTTCCTCAACCCAACTTCATCGTAGTATCTAGATACCGTTATTTGTATTCCGTTCTTTGACTGAAAACTAGCGTTGGAACGTATATTAGTATCTACGATTTTTAAATTTTGCGTTATTTGAGGAATTTCCAAACTTTTAACGATATCCAAGATATCCATTTCATTAGTGTTTGTTTTTTTCAACGCATCGATAGTTACTTCTTGCATCGATTTCGTGAGGATAGGATTTAGATCAACTTCAATGGCTTTATTCATTGCTTTTTGCACAACTTCATAGGCTGAATTGATATATTTACGTTGTTCTTCTCCTAATTGCCTCAAAAAAGGTACTAGATCTGTTCCCTCAGGAACACTCTCAAGACTCTTTACCATTAGTTCTGCAAGCCTTTTTGCATATTCCTCAACATCTTCTAAAGTTCCACCATTTTTTATTGATGATCTAAAGGTATTCAGCTTCTTATCGTTAAATACTAGATCTTTAAAGTTTTCTAAAACTTCTTTGACTTCCATTAGAATGTACCACCATTTTGGCTAACCGGATCAATGCCAGTTAGATCTCGCATATTTTCACTTGTTATAAAGTTAGGAATTGCTTGATTGATTTTCACTACTGCATCGCCAATAGCACCCATAGCGTTATAGTCAGGTGTGAATACTTGTTCCCACAATGGAATAGTATTGTATAGTTCACTTCGTTTGTATGGGAATTTATCACGGATACAAGCCCCTAAATATCCAGCATTCAAAAAGCCAATGCCAAATTGCTTTTGGGCTTTTCTTGCTTCCAAGCGTAGATTTTCATGTGAAGCCCTGATAGCTTCTTCACTAGATGGATTAGATGTTGTAAAGCCTAGATCTTCAATAGTAAGTCCGGTTTCTCCTGCAAATAAAGAAGCTTGTGTTTTGATTTCTTCCAAATAAGGTGTCATTGCAGCCTGACTAAATTGTCCAACTTTTGGCTCTTTACCGTCCTCTCCCATCGTGATCTGTAGGAATTTACTCATTGACGCTTTATTAGCGTTCAACATCTCAGTATTGTTGTCAGTAATTAAATACTTTTGAGGAAAGGAATATACTTCACTGCAAATAGCCATATTAACTAAAGTATCCTTTGCGTTATCCTGATAACTCATACAAGATCGGCTGATACGGCTATGGCCGAAAGGCCTAATTGCGTCTGGTCTATTGATGATCGGTACCAATAAAGGATAAGGTGCAGTATTGTAGACCTCTTCCGGATCTAATTCAATATAGTCCTTATTTAGATCATCAAATAACTTCCTGAAGAATGTTGTTTTCCCTGACTCGAAATAAGCTTCGAGTATTGGATAACCAAATTCATCACGATCCAATATGGCGTACCCTTCTTTAAGCATTCCTGTAGTATCATCGATAATACCAGTAGCGTTGTAGCCATCAATGACTTGGAATTTTGGATCTCCTTCGATATCAGCGCTGATGTAAATAAAGCTACATGATGATATCAAAGCCGAAAGTATAGCACTGGAATAAAGTATATCAGCGTTGTTCAATGCGTAGATACTGTTTAGGTTGTAGTTATCATTTCTAAAGCCTCTAAACTGTAGTCTATCAGCTAACCTATCAACCGCTTTATTACACCAACCCATTTGCTGACTAAATTTGTAAGCCATCTCTTGAGGAACGAATAAATTCCTAGGCAGATGCTTATCTTTCATTTCATAATAGTCATACCTCAGCTTAATTCGAGGCTGTTTGGAAGCAAGTTGTGCTTTCAAGTACTGTAAACTCATAATTTATCTCCTTTCAGCGAAAAATATTCGCA
>CAMESA010000013.1 GCA_945935945.1 uncultured Mollicutes bacterium
TATGGAAAATCATATACACGAAATACTGGTATTGAAATGTCAACATCTCAAATTAGTGGATATGCTAGTGGTAGGTCTTCAACTGGAACAACTAGTAAGTCTAGTGTTATTCAACCTTATATAACAGTATTCTTTTGGAAAAGAGTTCAATAATTTACGCAATTCTTCTCCAAAAATAAACAACAATATAAGGCTGAATGTTGTTGTGTTTTTGATTTCCTCCATTTTCGTATGTACTCATTCCAAAGTATGGATTATTTTTTTGAACTTGATACAATGATAACTCATCGTGCGAATTCTTATGCATTGTAGTTACTGCGGTACTCCAAGCTCCTACGCTTACCTGTTCTCCTAAATTGTCTGCGTTGAAAAACAAAGCTAACACATGATTATGACTAGGCATTTCATCTTTAGTCAATGCGTGGAAGTATTCTCCTCCGCTACTGTTGGAAGTAAAGGACATACCTTGACTCATGATTATATGTATGTCTTTTACTACTGGCTCTGTAGGCGGTGAGTACTATCATGAATTAGCATATTCTGAAATGCCTGCTCATGGACATGAAATCGGTGTATGGGGTACATCTGGTACTTTAAAAACAGGTGCATATGAATTTATGACAATTCAAGGCTCGTATTATGCAGATGGTAATAGTCATAATGTAAATAGTGTTCACACAAATGCATCTGGTAGTGGAACTCCCCACGCAAATATTCAACCATATCTAGTCGTTTTCTTTTGGCGACGAATAAAATAACTATTTTATACGTTTCCAAAAGTATGTTACTACGTAGGGTTGTATGTTATTATGAGGCACATTTGAGCCGGCAGTACCAGTTCCATCATCTACACATAAACCTCTTGCTTTTGGGGTTAACGCAACTATACCTTCAAAACCTCCATCTGCGACCAACCCCCAATCGCTTCTACCACCCGGAAGATTCGATTGATTACTACATCCAATCCAATGCGAATGTTCAGGAAGTTCTGCATTCGTTAATGCACACCGATACTCTCCTCCAATTTTGGTAGACGTAAAAGACATACATTTACTTGTAATAGTCACAAAGCAGTTCAACACATTTACGCTTTAATTCCATTTGTGGGTGAACGTAGATATTCATTGTAATGGATACGTTCGAGTGGCCTAACAACTCGCTCAGTGATTTGTAGTCACAACCACATTCAATACATCGTGTGGCAAATGTATGTCGGAGTGCATGGAATTTACGATGCGGTAGTTCAAGTTCTTTAAGCAGCTTATTGTAATACAATCTGTATTTATTAGGCTCTATCGGTTTATATCGATTAGTCAATACGTAGTTATCCGCATCACCTTGAAGCAGTATTGCGTAGTGCATTATCCAAGTGTTCAACGGAATCATACGAGTGCTAGAGCGTGATTTAGGCGGAGTTATTGAAAGATGACTACCGTCTTCTTTTGTATATGTTCGTATCATAGTTTTATCTATTTTTAACAATTTGCTTTGGACATTGATATCACTCCATTTAAGTGCACACAGTTCTCCAATTCGGATACCAGTGTGAATGCATAAAAGAATGCCAAAGTTTTTATAGTTTATCTCAGATTGGAGGTGATTAATTAATGTTATTTGATTTTCTTTATCAAAAATCTCTACCGCCTTAGAAGGATGGTAAGGAAGTTGAATTTCGATTTTGAACGGAAGTGTAAACTTCAAGATTTGAATAATGTCTTTGGCATATTTAAACGATATTCCACCTTTTCCATCTTTGCGACCATTTTTAAGTTTTTGAAGAATAAACTCCTGCAGAATATCGTTGTTCAAATCTTCAATCTGATAATTGCCTAGTTTTGGCATGATGTGATTGTGGATCACATTACAATAATTTGTGTAAGTGCTGTATTTTAGATATATTTTCTTGTCTTTTAACCAAGATGTTAATTTTTCTGAATATAGCATTTTTGTTTTACCTCGCTTTTTTTATATGTTAATAGGAGGATTTTATATGACTAAGGTTCATGAAATCAATTTAAATACTAAATTATGGAATTTTTTCCAAGAACACGATTTTATTATTCTTGATTTGACTGATAAACAAATCAATGAACAAGATTACGTGTTATTTAAACAAGTGTCTTTAGACGAAGGAAAAGAAACAGACACTGGTTTGTTTAGAATGACACAAATTCGTAGCATCACAACTAACGATGGTTTCAAAGATGGTTATGTGATGTTGAATGTAACTAAATTATAGGAGGAATATAAGATGATTGATTTTGCAGAATTAAGTAAGTATTTTGTTTTGGTAGTTGTAGTGGCTTGTTTGATTGTTGGCTATATTTTGAAAACATCATTTGAAAGTTTTCCAAATAAATACATCCCTACTGTATTAGCTTTTGTAGGATTAGTACTAAACCTAGCAGTCAGTGGTTTATCAATTGAAAATGCAGTTTATGGTGCATTAATGGGATTAGCATCTACAGGTATGCACCAAGCTTTCACTAGATTTGTTGAAGGACA
This sequence comes from uncultured Mollicutes bacterium, assembly GCA_945935945.1. The sequence goes on from CAMESA010000013.1 coordinate 2,506, forward strand.
AACAGAAGAAAAATAGAATAGGTGGCTTGCATGGATTTTGTAATTACAAGCCAACAAATTCTATGGATTTGTGGATTCATAGCATCCATTTGGGGTGTTGTGAAGATTTTTAAAGAATTAAAAAAGCCGAGTGATGATTTAAAGGCTACAGTCAAAAGACATGATGATTTATTACATAAGGATAACGAGCGATTGAACTCATTGGAAAAGATTACTTTAAATCAAGAAGGAATTAATCGAAAATTAGAAGAACACACTCGCATCTTATCTGAGCATGACGATAGGCTAGATGATGATAAAGAACGTAGTAATTTATTGCTTAAAGCAAATATTGCAATTTTAAATGGTCTGTTATCTGAATCAGATAAAGATAAATTAGTTGAAACTAGAAATGAAATTCAAGATTTCTTAGTGGAAAAGAATTAGGAGGTATTAATGATGAATGTTGTAAAAAATTTAGTAAGCCCAAGTTTATATTATTGTAAATGTCCATTTGACATGAATCCAACTCGTATTGTAGTTCATAACACTGCTAACGATGCTTCGGCTCGAAATGAAATTCAGTATATGATTAACAATCGAAATGAGGTTTCATACCATTACGCGATTGATGATAAAGAAATTGTTCAAGGTATTCCTGAAAATCGTAATGCTTGGCACGCTGGAGATGGTGGAAATGGTATTGGAAACAGACAAGGTATTGCTATTGAAATCTGTTATTCAAAGTCAGGTGGTGCAAGATTTGATGCTGCTGAAGTTTTGGCTGCTAAATTTATCGCATCTAAATTAAAAGAAAAAGGATGGGAAATTGACAAAGTAACTAAACACCAAGACTACTCCAATAAATATTGCCCACATAGAACACTAGATAAAGGTTGGCAACGATTCTTAAACATGATTCAAGCGGAATTAGGACAAACTACTCCAAGTTCACCAAGCACTACAAACTCTTCAAGTGGAGAAAAGTATTCTACAGGAACTCCAATTTGCACTAACACATTAAGTGTTAATTGCGATGGAACTTCTAAAATCTTAAAAGGGGATTGGAGCGGGTCAATCGGTAAAGTTATTAAAGGTTCTAAATATCCATATCGTGTTGATCGTAATGGGGTAGCGATTGGATGGACAAATGATGCAGGTATTGATACAGACCCACATACACCAGTTGGAACAACACAGTCTAGTGCAGAAGCTATCGACCAAATCTTGCATGAAGGAAGCTATGTTACATCTGTGCATATGAAAATTGGTAATCAAGGCTTAAAGCAAATAGGCGATGATTTATGTTGCTACTTATCACAATTAGGCGGTTGGTTTCCAATTCGTTTAGTCGACAAAGTACCTAATTCAGATGGATATAATGACAATGTATTGCACACTACAAATGCAGTAGTCTATGTATCTCGAATCAGAGTCGATGCAGTGAATGCTCAAAAGAATATTGTTAAAATTGGCGGTATTTGGGTTGACCCAACACCACTAACAGAAATCGCATAAAAGAAGCAAAATCACACATAAAAGTGTCAAAATTGTACAAAATGTGCAAAAATTACAATTATATATCAAAAAAAGTGTCATAATTTAAAAAAATGACACAAATCCTTCAACTATTTTTTTTGTATTTTTAAGCCTATGATTAAGTTCATAGGCTATTTTTTTTGTGCTATAATTAATTATGGAAAAAGCCAAGTTAGTCAAATGGCTTTTGATAAATAATATATCTATTGACGAATATTTATATTTATTATTTTTTCTTGCAAAGAACCTAGCTAGAAATTAAAAAAAAGCAGATGTTTTAATCGTAAGACTTATTTTTTATTCCACTGATTAGAATGCAGACTAGTAGCTTTGAAAAGTGGTCTTTTTTTTATGCTCAAAAAGTATGCTCGTAGCATAATGCTTCGCATAAGGCCCTAACCATCGGTGATAGATTCTGATAAAAGAAAAAAGCCTATTTGACTATGCTTGATTTTTAGTGACAGGTATGACACCTTTTTTATAGTTTTATTATAAAAATAGAAAAAAATAAAATAATAATATATATAAAAAGAAAAGGAAGTAGGAAAAAGCCGTCACACCCGTCACATAAAAAATAAGTAGTGTAACAAATGTTAATATAACAATGGAGGGTATGGAAGGTAATATTTAGTTATATTATTTTTCTAAAGAAAATTAAAAATAAAATATATAATAAAATAGAATTAGAAGTACGTTCCACGTTCCATACCTTCCATAAATTTGACGAGTGAAAATTGAAGAGAAAATATAACCGAAAATATTAAAATTTAAAAAAATGGAGTATAAATGGAGTATTTTAACTGTATAAAATAAAAAAACCCTTTAAATAAAGGGTATTTCACTATATGGTAGCGCGTACGGGATTTTGTTAAATCATTCGTTTAGCTTATTTAAACTTTATATAAAGCAGTTAAATTCGTACAACTCGCTTAATCTTCGTGAATTTCGAGCAAATTGGAGTACGAATAGAGTATTACTTTTTTCGCATTGCATCTAATATTTCATCACCATCTTGGTCAATCAGGTGACCGTATCGGTCCATTGTGATAGTCACAGAAGAGTGTCCTAAGCGTTTAGAAATCTTATACATATTAACACCTGCTTCAATCAAATTTGAAGCGTGTGAGTGCCTAAAGTCGTGTATACGAATCTGTTTGAGATTCGCTTTTGCACAAGCTTCATTTTTGATTCGTGTAACTGTGGTTTGGTTGAATTGATTGTATCCACCGAATATAAACCAATCCATACTGAATTCAGGATAGTCTTTGTACTTCTGGTACTGTTCATCCAATATCGAGTAAAGGTCCTTATCAATCGCGATTCGGCGTTTAGAGCCTTTTGTCTTTAATCCAGTCCATTGTCCATTAACGCATTGGCGATATACGTTGATGTATTTACGTGTGTAATCATTAAATGTTAATGACATTGCTTCATTTAATCTCATGCCAGTCCAATACAAAAGAAAGTAGAATCTTCTAAACTCTTCATGAGACTCATCTATAGCATCCAAGAAGCGATTAAATTCTTCAACAGTATAAATATCCATCTCGGCTATTTTCTCTTCGTCAGACTTCGCAAAACGGTCTACAATTGACATTGGATTTGTTTTCAAACCATAAAACTTAACTCCATGTTTGAATACTGAATTGATAAAGCCTAATATTCTATTTTTCCTGGAAGTAGACAATCCAAGCTCATCAATATAATCACGAACTTGTTTCATATAAGCAGAAGTTATCGAGTTCACGTTGCGATCAGCTAGCATATCACAATATTTTCGCAACATCATTTGCTTATCCAGTTTAGTTTTTGGCGTGTTTGATTTTGATGAGTATTCAATATATTCATTAGCTAAGTCTTTAAATTTAATGTCGTAAATATCATTCTCTTGTGATTTGATTACAAACAAAGCTTCTTTTTCTTTACATTCCTTTTGCGTATCATACCACTTGGAATGTTTTCTTTTTCGCTCGCCAAAAACATCTGTGTAATATACTTGATATGCATATTGCTTTTTTCCATTATGCATTCTCGTCTTTAAAGGCATAAAATTCACTCCATTTCTTTTTTTAAATATGATAGAATGAATGTGTACGGTGGTATTCTTACTTACAAAACTTCAAATACCATTCGTATCATTCTAACTAAGCCTACCAAAGCCAATGGTAGGCATTTTTTTATTTCAAAATAATATCGTTAAATTCAAGCCAATCCATAAACTCTTCATTCAATTCTTTTTCTTTTATCTTCATGAATACTTCACGTGCTTCTGTTGAAGTGACTGGCTTTTTCTTTAGTTCATTAATCATTCTTTCTTCGCGTTCATTTTCGCGAACGGATTCATTGTATCCTTCTTGAAAGGCTTGTTTTATATCTTTTAAGAATTTCATTTTGTTTCTCCTTATAATCCAATCTTCTTTTTAATCAATTCCATTAATAGCTCATCCGTATAATTGGATGACTTTTCTTCTAGATCAAGTAGCTCATTGTCTGTAATTTCAACCAAAACAGAACCTTTTTTGATTTGATTAGGTTCGATGAACTCATAGCCTATTGAATTGATGTAGTTGATGAATGCATTTTTAGTTTTAATTTCTTCTGAAATTTCAAATGTATCTTTATCGAAGTCGCTTGATTCTTTTCTTTGTGTTAAATCAATTGTATTAGTGTCTCTGATATCTAGGCCATCGTCGTCAGTCCAACACATTAAATATGAAGGTGATACATCTAATGCATCTGCAAGTTTCTCAACTATTTTTTGTGAAATTTGTCTACCGCCAGCTTCAATATTGTTTATTGAACTACGATTTTGATATCCCATTTTTTTAGCCAATTCTTCTTGAGTTAAATTAAGTTCTTTTCTTCTTTTTTTAACTCTTTCTCCCGTGCTATCTAAGTTTTTCATGGTATTTTCTCCTTTATCTATCTTAATTATATCAATTATTATCAAATTTGTGAACATTTTTATCACAAATGTGTTGACATACACATAAGATAAGTGTATATTAATGGTGTACACAGAAATGTGAACATAAGAAAGGAGGCAAGGATGACTGATAAAGCTTTGTTAAAATCTTTCTTGGCTTTAAAATCTATGACAATGCAAGAGTTGTCTGATAAAACAGGCATTAGCGTATCTTCACTAAATTACAAGCTTAACGAAGCAAGAGAATTTAGACAGTCAGAAATTAAAGCCATCCAGGATGCGTTGGACTTAACCAACGATGAAAGAGATAGAATTTTTTTTAAGGTTTAAGTACACAAAAATGTGTACATTATAAAAAGGAGGTGTTCAAATGAATGAATTAGTTTTTATTCAAAATGATGAAATTTTAGTAAGTAGCAAAGATATTGCTATTAACTTTTCAAAGCGACATGACCATGTGCTAAGGGATATTGAAAATATCAAGGAAAAAGATGTCCCCAATTTTGAGGAGATGTTCCACAAAGGAGAATCTAAAGATTCATATGGTAGAAGTCAACCTTGTTATTTTATGAATCGTGATGGCTTTACTTTATTGGCTATGGGGTTTACTGGTAAGCAAGCTTTGGATTGGAAGATTAAATATATTAATGCTTTCAACCAAATGGAAAAGCAATTGAAATCAGCTACACCACAATTAACTGGCGAAGAGCTTATGGCAAAGGCCTTAATTGAGGCTAATTCGGTATTAGCTAGACAGTCTAAGCAATTGGAAGAGCAAAAGCCAAAAGTTTTATTTGCTGATTCAGTTATTGCAAGTAAAGGTTCAATCTTAGTTAGAGAATTAGCTAAATTGATTAAGCAGAATGGCTATGACATTGGCGAAAAGAAGTTGTACAGATGGTTAAGAGAAAAAGGCTACATCTGTAAGAACTCAACAGAGCCGACTCAAATGGCAATGAATTTAGGTTTATTTGAAATTGTAGTCAGAACGATTGAACGTGGTGATGCTCCACCAAAAGTTACAAGAACAACCAAAGTTACTGGTAAAGGACAAGTTTACTTTATCAATAAGCTATGTAATTCAAATTGTTCGCTTTATGATTTAGAACCATTGTTCTAGATATTCAAAAATGGTTGATGTAGTACCATCAGCTCTATCTCACAACTGCAAGTAGGCTAGACCGAAAGTTCATGAAGTTCAGAATTTTTGATTACATCACACTCAACTTTTCCATTGCATATTCAATCAAATCACTAAATACGTTATTGATCGTGCGAGTGTGAGAAAAAATTAACCGTGAAATAATCGGATACTCCCTTGTCCATAAAATATGAATCAAAAACTGAATGGATTGGAATACAGTTGATAAATCTCTTAACTCCTAAAATATCTTTTTTTGCGCGAGGTAGGGTTGATGGTGCTACATCAGACAAACTCCTGGTGTAGTGATTGAAGCGTCATTGCATAGATTGGAGGTATACAAATTTAAGTGTTTATTTGATTTGTGAAAATATAAAAATAGGTTAATGCATATAATCACTCGTAATCCATGAAAAAAATAATCACTTATAAAATGCACATTTATTTTGTATGAGCTTTATTTAATTTTGCATCCAAAACAACAAATAGAAAGTAAAGCAATATACAACACTAAATCAATTATAGTTTTTTCTAAAAGTTCTATCGTGGAATACAGTCAACTAAAAAATGTGCATTTAATGATGCTTCAATGACTGCATCAGGAAAAAAGAAAGGATGAATTAAACTATGCCAGTTTCAACAAATTCAACAAAAAAAGCTAGTTCTAGTTCTAGATCAAGAACGAAACAAGCCGAAATTGTAATGGAACAACAACTTGATGTAGCAGAATTTGCTAATAACTCGCATAAAACTGAATACACGATGATGATGCACAAATATGCAGATTTAGATAAACGTGAAAGAAGTTTGAAAATAAAACAACGTGTAGCGAATTGGATGTTATTTGCATCTGTTATATTGACGATTGGATGTTTAATCGCAACTGCATATGTATGTAATGTGATTCAATCAATCAGACTTTAGAAAAGGAGGTGGTGATATATGAGAGTGATAGAACCTATGCTAAGTAATGAATACGATGCAGATGTTGAACATAAATTGCAGATATTAACTAAACAAGCTTACATATCACAAATTGATGCATCCAAAGTTATTGGATGTGCAAGTTCAACCGTTGGCAAAGTTTTCAAAAACTTAGGAATTGAAAAAAATGAATTTGGTTATCCAACTGCAAAGGTTATCAGAGTTTTAGAACTTCAACCTTATATTGATAACTTGATTCGTTTAAGAAAATCAACAAAAAAAGTGACTCAAACCGGCAAGTAAAAGTCACAAAGTGATGAGATAAATCACTACTTATATTTTAAATTAAATTCTCGAATCTTACAACCTAGGTATCGCACATTAAATCACGATACATACGAATTAGGCATTGTATTTGATTCATGATTATTTTCTCCCATTTAATACCAAATTTAAACAGCTTTCTTGTCGTGTGGTATCTAGGTTGTAGGGTTCGAGTGGAAAGGAATAAATGTATGGTAGAGAAGCATACACGTGATGATTCTGAAGATTTAACTATTTTTAGAGTTAACGTAGTTCATACAAAATACGAGCTAAAAGTTGAACCAGAAGGAATGTTTGACAAAACCAAAACTGCAAGAGCTTTGATGATGAGTGAATTAGATTTAAGCAAAGCTTTAAATAATGCAGCAAATGCATTTGAAACTGTTTTAAAAGAAGAAATTCTAAAAAGAATGCGAGGACCATCGAATGACTAATTACTATGATTTGCATTGCGTAGCTCATGAACTTCAACGAGTAGCAGATAAATTAAGGAAGTCAGGACAATTCAAAGAAGAAGCTAATATCATTCAATGCAATGTGGATTGGTTAGATCAGGAATGTCTAAATCATGGAATTTGTCCATTATGTGGTGGTGATTTGGATGTTATCGAAAAGAATCATGAAGATTGTGGATTTGAAGTTTATCGAAAATGTTCGTCATGTGGAGAGGAATTCTTATGATTACTGAATTTTATATTTTTGGATACGAAACAGTTCAATCATTTGATGGATTCAAATGTATAGCAAAGTTAAGTATCCGAACTGATGAAGGATTCAAATTTATCAATCATGTGTTGATTGAATTAGATGAAATCAAATCCTTCTTTGAATCAATTGATATAACTCCGTTTGAGTTTAGCTTGATTCCTGGAAAAGAAGGGAAATGTGTTATTGAAAAAGAATATGATCGTTACTTTATCAAAGAATGGTTAAAAAAAGGTGAATGATATGGCATTTAATTTTGAAGTAAAAGCAATTGCAACTTTGACTGGATATGTTGAAGCAGATTCAAAAAAAGAAGCAATTCAACGTATCAAGGATATGAATGTGGATTACATGGATGTAACTGATGAGCACTTAGGTGATATGGATATGTCATCAGTTAAATTAACTAAAATGGAGGATTAAATCATGGGTCAGATTTGTTTAATTTTAGGTCCTAGCGGTACAGGAAAATCTGCATCGCTTAGAAATTTAAAAAAAGAGGAATGTTTAATTTTTAACACGGCAAATAAATTAATGCCGTTTAAGTCTGAATTAACTTGTATCAATTTACGTGACCAGAACAGTAGTACACGTTACGAGACTATCAAGTCTTATATTCAAACACTATCAGTGAATGATAAACGCTGCAAGATGTATGTGGTAGATGATGCTCAATTCTTGATGGCTTTTGAATTGATGAGTAGAGCAAACGAAAAGGGATATGACAAGTTCACAGAGATTGCTCGTCATTGGTCTGATTTGATGGAATATATCAGTGGATATACTCCTGATGATGTGATTGTGTATTTCTTAATGCATAACGAATACGACAATACAAATGGAACATACAAAGCCAAAACAGTCGGCAAGATGGTTGAGCAGTATATGTCACCTGAATCGTTAGCAACGATTGTATTGGGAACTAAATGTACTGAAGGTAAATATACATTCACAACACATAACAGTGGCTCAGACACGTGCAAAAGCCCTATTGGAATGTTTAAAGATGATGAAATCGACAACGATTTAAAGCTAGTCGATTCAACGATTCGTGATTATTACGGATTCGATAAATTAGATAAAAAAGTTTCAAAATAAGGAGGATTTATTAAATGAAGAAAATTGAAAACTTTGAACAAGTAAAAGCTAGTGGTGAGTTCGACCAACTAAAACCAGGAGGATACATCGGTGTTCTTTATAAAGCGGAAGATGAATCAGAAAAGGAGTATTTGAAAGTATCATTCGATATCGCAGAAGGTGAGTTTGCAGACTATTACAAGAATTTATATAGCCAGTTTAACTTCTGGGGTGGTGTGTTCATCCGCTCGTACAAGGAAAAGGCCTTATCAATGTTTAAAGGCTTTATCAAAGCAGTTGAAGAATCAAATGTCGGCTATGTATGGAATTGGGATGAATCAACTTTGAAAGGAAAGAAGGTCGGCTTAATCCTTCAAGAAGAAGAATATGTACCAACTGGTGGTGCTCATGCAGGCGAATTGCGTACTCGTTTAATTGTTCAGAAAGTTGTAAATGTTGAAACAATCAAAAGCGGTAAATATAAAGTTCCTGAATTGAAGAAGTTGGATAAATATACTGGTCCAACAGTTCAGACTCAACCGACTGCACCTCAACCAGTCAATATTTCCAATGATGACTTACCATTCTAAATGAATGCGATTTATTGTGATACAAGAGAAAAGCCTAAAGCTATTGAATCGTTAAGTGAACAAATAAAAAAGAAAGGATATGAGTTGGTACGCACTAAGCTATATGTTGGTGATTATCAACTTTTATCCAATCCGTATTTAGTTGTCGACAGAAAAAAAAATCTTCAAGAAATCATTGGAAATGTTACGCACGATCATAAACGATTCAAAGCAGAATTAGAGCGAGCGCAAGAACTAGGAATACATGTAATCGTATTAATCGAGCACTCACCAGCAATTAAATGTATTGATGATATTCGATATTGGCACAATCCAAGATTGAAAGTGTCACCTAAAGCTACTACTGGTGCTCAATTGATTAAGATACTTACCACGATGCAAATGATATATGATGTTGAATTTCAATTTTGTTCCAAAAATCAAACGGGAAATAAAATTGTTGAAATATTAGAGAAAGGAGCAGTTGAACATGGAAAAGCGAGCGAAATCTAGCGAGTTGATTAAATCCAAAATCAACTGCTTTGATTTATTAAATGAATTTAATATTGAAACACAACGATGCAGTGGTGAAGATTCATACAGATGTAAATCATTTACACATGAAGGAACTAATCCAACATCATGCCAAGTTTGGCAGGACTCATGGTATTGCCATAGCTCGAAAAAAGGTGGGGATGTTATCTCGATGTATGCTTATCTGAAATACAACGGTGACAACTCAAAAGCTTTCTCTGATTTATTGTATCGTTTAAACATTGGTGATGATGATTACAGAAAAGAAGAGATTGATAATTACAAGACAGATATGGAACGTTTGCGATTAAATGTTGAGCAATATCATAAGAATTTGAAACCTGAACACAGACAGTATTTTTATAGCAGACACATATTTGATGAATTTATTGATACGTACAAGTGTGGTTATGACCCTTATTCAGACAGAATCATTATTCCAGTATGGAAGGATGGTCAACCAATCTATTGGTGCGCTCGTGCTTTTGATTCGAGCAAAATTTCAAAAGATTATCCTAAATATAAAAAGCCTACGATTGGATTTAGTTCATATCGTGAGAATGAATTATATGGATACGATACCTTAGATAGAGGCAACGATGATTTGTGGATTGCAGAGGGTGTATTTGATTTTGCATCTCTTTGGGAAGAAGGAGAGTCGGTATTGTGTAATGCTACAGGCATGAGCAATAAGCACATCCAAACAGTCATGCAAGTTGCTAAAGATTTTAAACGATTAATCTTATGTTTCGATAACGATTCAAGTGGTACTCAATTTACACATAGAATGTTCAAATCGTGTTTTGAACACAACATTCAATTCACAATCGTGACGATCCCAACTGAATACAGAAAAAAGCCAATCAAAGATATATCAGATGCATATTGTGTTGGCTTGAAACCAAGTGAATTACTTGAAAAGCATAGTCGTGATGGTATGAAAGAATACCTAAGTCAATTCGATGATTATGATTCCTTATACGCATATATCAATCCATTAGCTCCTTATTTGAATCGAAAGACAAAGAATCGTGTAATTGATTATATCAATGAATGTATTTCATTTAATTCTCGAGACAAAAAGGACCTTATAAAAATGCTTGATAGGTCAAAAACTCAAAATGAAATGGCTGCAGACTTCATAAAAGGATATGAATATGATCTTTGGCATGATGTAGCAAATGGAATGTATCGGTTTAATGGAACACATTGGCAAAGCGTAAATGAATTTATAATTCGTAAAGCTTTCGAACAAATGTATGATGTCCGCAACAATGAGGAAAAGTCAATTATTGATAAGGTCAAAGTACAGACAACGGACGAGAATGAGCCTATGCCAAATCAAAAGGAATGTTTCAATGTAGCAAATGGAACAATTTATTTTGATAAAAATAATCCAGAAGAACCATATAAATTTGAGCGTAATCACAACATTAAAGATTACTGTGATTATTGTCAGGAATACGACTACAATCCTAAAGCCGATGATTCAAAGATTAAATTATTCCTGCATCAGATTTTCGCAAATCATCCAAGTGGTGAAGAGAACATGGTCAATCGGTTCAAGGAATATTTAGGCAGTTTATTTAACCCAACCAATATCGAAGGCAAAGCAATCATGTGGATTGGTGATGGCTCAAATGGAAAGTCTAAATTAAATGAAATTATTGAAAAGATGTTAGGCGATTCATTATGTTGTGCGATTCCAGTTGAGGCCTTATCACGTGAGTTTAGATTGCAAAGCTTAATTGGAAAATGGGTTAATTTCTTTCACGATCCAAAGCCTGATACTTCAGAAAATGAAAATATCATGAAGAACTTATGCACGAATGACAAGATTACTACAAATGTTAAAAATAAAGAACCAGTATCATTCCATCCAAGAGCAAGCATCTTTATTGATGCAAATGAATGCTTTCACCCAAAAGATAAAACAAATGGATGGCAGAGAAGATTCACAAAAACAACTCACAGATTGTACAACTCATTCACTTCTGATGAAGATAAGGTCGATAACATTTCTGTATTTCCTGCAGACGACCAAATCGTCGAACACTTGTGTGAAGGAGAAGGCCTAAGTGCGATATTGAACTATGCACTTGAAGGATATGCTCGATTGGTACGCAATGGAAATAAATACACTCCAATTCCACGTGATGTAAACATGGACATGGAATTACTTGGAGCAGGCAATCACTTATTTGTATTCGCATCACAATTTGAATTTGATACAAGGACCGAACTTACATCGGAAGAGTTATATATGTGTTATCGTGATTGGTATTTGAATCAAGGTTATTTGGAGAAGTTTATTTTAACAAAAGATAAGTTCTCAAAACGCATCGAACAAGAATTTATACGTGCAGATAGAGCAATCGAGAAAGTTAAAAAGCCATATGCAAATGTGTATGTAGATTTGACTTATAACAAAGATGAGTAGATTTATGGAAGGTATGGAGGGTATTTCTTACTTATATTATTTTTCTAGATAAAAATAAAAATAAATATATAAATAAATAGAGATTAGAACGACCTTCCACCTTCCATACCCTCCATAGCTTAGAAAGGAACAAAAATGAACCCAAAACAAAAAGCAGTTGATAATATCACAAATTATCTCAATAAAAGAATCGAAAAAAACAATCATAAGTTATTGGATTATCGAGACAGAGAAAAAGTTTATGGCTTACGTTATGAAGATAAAAAAGATGTAATTCATGCAGAGAATGAATTTATTAATAACATTTTGCGAGGTGATGCAGTAACACAATTTAATGACGATAGACTAGAAAGGCTTAAAAGCAAAGTTAATAGACTATTAGGCGAATTAGAAGAACTCCAAGCATATAAATCAGTCGACAGGCGTTTTATTGAAATTGCAATTCAAAAAAGTGGAATTCTTAATGAGGTTATAAAAAAATGAGTAAATGTAATAAATGCAAATACGAACATAATTCCGCAGGTGATGAACCATGCGTGAGTTGCAGTGTATTAACAAATCATTTTGAGCCAAAAGAACATGATGAAATCGACATGGTGAATCATCCACAACATTATCAACATGGAATTGAGCCAATTGAATTTATCGAATCTCATAACCTTAATTTCAATCTAGGAAATGTAATTAAATATGTATCACGTGCTCAGTTTAAAGGAACGGAAGCAGAAGATTTAAAAAAGGCAAAATGGTATTTAGAAAGAGAGATTAAAAGACATGACAAGTAAAGAATTTGAATTGATTAAAGAAATGCTTCAAATGCAAGCAAAGCTAGATGAAGCAATTATGAAGGAATACGGATTAAATGAAATTGATGAAGAGAATTTAAGAATGGCAATACTTGACGAAGTAGGAGAATTAACACACGAGCTTAAAGGGAATTGGTGTTGGTGGAAGAAAACACAAGCTCCTGTTGATAATAAAAAGGTTTTAGGAGAGTTAGTAGACATTTGGCATTTCGTATTAAGCTATCAGAATAATTTCAATGGTGGTGAAAAAGGAATTTTAAATATTTTAATGTTTAACAGAAATTCAGATAATATACTCAATTTATTAATGACTAATGAATATAAGTTGAGTGAAACATTGACTGATTTATCTACATGGAATATTCATAAAATGGAAAGATTAATTGCAATCTCAGAATACTTAGGTTTCACAATTGAGCAAGTATATGAATGCTATTGTGGAAAGAACAAAATCAACTATCAGAGATTGAAGGAGGGGTATTAAGATTTGGAAGTATGACATTTGAAGAATATCATGAAATAAATAGGAAATATGGATTAAAAATTATGCCATTTGATATTGATTTGAATAAATTTACAAAAGAAGAATACGAAG
>CAMESA010000014.1 GCA_945935945.1 uncultured Mollicutes bacterium
AGTTATATAAATGAACAAGAAATTAAATACGCCCTAAATACAAGCCTCAAAGTTGCACATCCAATTGGTTGTAAAATTGTCTCTATGGTGGGGGATGGTTATAGCTTAAACGAGGCATCAAAAATGCTCGGAATCACTTATTATCATTGTAGAAATGAATTTGACAATACAGTAGAAGCTTTAAAAAAAGAAATTGATATCTAAATATCGAATTAATTCGAAATTTTAAATTATAAAACATAAAGAATCCAGCTCTAAAATTAAGCTTATTTTGAAAACAAATTTTGTTTCAATTTATTGTTTTTCTTTACTTTAATCTAGAAGAAAGTTAGAATTTGTGATAGTTTAATTGAGATAGGAGATAAGTGATGAGGAAAAAAGTAATTTTAATTTGCTCAGACTGTCTTTCAAGAAACTATTCGACTACTCGAAAAGTTGAAAATTCTACAACTCGTTTAGAGTTAAGAAAATATTGCCCAAAATGTGGAAAATATACTATCCACAAAGAAAGCAAGTAAGGAGAAGCCATGAAAAAGATTACTGGTTATTTCAAAGGTGTTTTTAAAGAAGGTAAAAGAATTAAATGGCCTAAAAAGGATGTCTTTTTACCATCATTAGCTGTTGTTTTATGCATTACAATCTTCGCTGCAATCTTTTTAGCAATCGAAGACTATGCAGGCGGTATTTTAGTTGCTCAACTTAGACAAGCTTTCGAGTCTATTAGAGGTTAGGTTATATGGAAGAAAAAATGAATAAGTTAGCTGAAAAGCAATGGTATATTGCAACTACATATAGTGGCCATGAACAAAAAGCTGCTGAAAATATCAAAAGACGTATTGAAAGCATGAATTTAAAAGATTATGTTTTCAGAATTGTTGTTGCAGAAGAAGAAGTTCAAGCAAAAAATAAAGATGGTAAACCATTGTTTGTAAAAAACAAAGAAACAGGAATCGAAGAACCAAAAATGAAAATTATTAACCTTTATCCAGGTTATGTTTTCGTTGAAATGATTATGACTGATGAAAGTTGGTTTATGATCAGAAATACTCCAGGTGTTACTGGTATTGCAGGTTCAAGTGGTGGTGGTCAAAAACCTACTCCAGTTTCTGGTAAAGAAATTGAAACAGTCTTGAAGAGAATGGGCGTTGTTGATAATTCGATGTATGAAGGCTATAAAGAAGGCGACTATGTAAAAATTATTCATGGTACATTCGCTGGAACTGAAGGAAAAATTACTTCAATCGATAAGGCAAACGGAACTGTTGTTGTTCAAACAATGTTCTTCGGAAAAGCTACACCAACAGAAGTTGAGTTCTCAGAAATTATCAAAATTTAATGAAAAATGCCGCAAATTGTGGCATTTTTTAATGGATGTATGTATTGGACTTTATAATAATGAATTATTATAAATATCTAAAAAATTTTTGTAATTCCTATTGACACTAAAAAGAAAATAATATATATTATTTAAGCATTTGCGCATTTATGCAAATGTTTAGATATAAATATCTAAAGTGGGAGAAGAGGCGAATTACTTCTTACCACAACATTGCAAAGGAGAAACTACAATGAAAAAAATCGCAAAAGTAGTTAAGATGGAATTACCTGGCGGCGAAGCAAAACCAGGACCAAAATTAGCTAGTGCCGGCGTAGTTATGCCTAAGTTCTGTACAGAATTTAACGCAAAAACTGCTGACAGAAAGGGTCAAGTTGTCCCTGTAATTATTACAGCTTACGAAGACAAAACATTCAGCATGGAAATTAAAACTTCCCCTGTTACTGGTTTACTTTTAGAAGCAGCTGGTGCAAAAAAAGGAAGTGCAAATCCAAAAACAACTAAAGTTGGTAAAGTCACAAAAGAACAAATCAGAAAAATCGCTGAATACAAAATGCCTGATTTAAATGCAAATGACATCGATGCAGCTATCAGAATTATTGAAGGTAGTGCACGTAACATGGGCATTGACGTTATCGATTAATTAAAGGAGACGAAAGATGAAACACGGTAAGAAATACGAAGCAGCTCTCAAATTAATTGATAAAACAAAGGTTTATAGCATTGAAGAAGCTTGCGAACTCGTTAAGAAAACATCAATTACTTCATTTGATTCAACAGTTCAAGTTTCAATGAAATTAAACATCAATACAAAGAAAGCAGATCAACAAATTAGAGGAACAGTCATTCTTCCAGCTGGAACTGGTAAAAATGTTAGAGTCGTTGCAATTACTCACAAAGTCGATGAGGCTTTAAAAGCTGGTGCAGACTATGCTGGTGATAAAGAATTACTCAACAAAATCGTTACAGAAAAATGGTTTGATTTCGATGTAATGTGTGCAACACCTGAAATGATGGGTGAAATTGGTAAAAACGGTAGAGTTTTAGGTCCTAAAGGTTTAATGCCAAACCCAAAAACAGGAACAGTTGGACCAGATATCACTAAAATGGTTCAAGAATTAAAAGCTGGTAAAGTTGAATACAGAGCAGACAAAGATGGTAACGTCAACGTTGCTGTTGGAAAATGTTCATTCGACACAGAAAAATTAGTTGAAAATGTCAAAACATTAATTGCACAAATTCTTAAAGTTAGACCACAAACAGTTAAAGGTGCTTATGTCCTTAGCTGCCACATTGTTACAACAATGGGTCCATCAATTAGATTAGATTTTAATATCTAATCCTAAATTAGTTTAGAAGGCAAAATATACCATAGACCGTAACGGAAGAAATTCTTAATAATGTTACCGAGGTAGATTAATAGATCCTCAGTATATTTAGCCTCAAAATATATAAGGAGGTAAAAGATGAATCAAGAAATCTTAAAGCAAAAAGAAGCTGTTGTTTCAGAAGTTACTGACTTAGTGAAAAATAGTCAAGCAGTAGTTGTTTGCGAATATCGCGGATTAACTGTTGCTCAAATTACTTCATTAAGAAAAGAACTTAGAGAAAAGAATGCTAAAGCTAACATCTTCAAAAATAGCTTAGTTAGAAGAGCATTTGACAGTCTCGAACACAAAGATGCTGATGAACTTTTAGTCGGACCAAATATTTACATCTTTATGGATGACTATTCAAATGGTTCATTAAAAGCAGTTGCAAAATTTGCTAAAAGAAATGATAACTTCAAAATCAAAGGTGGAGTTATCGAAGGTAGATTAAGTGATGCAGCTTATGTTAGTGCAATCGCTCAATTACCAAACAAAGAAGGTTGTGTATCTATGCTCTTAAGCGTATTACAAGCACCTATGAGAAATTTAGCCTATAGCTTAGGCCAAATTGCAGAAAAGAAATAATTGTTAAACGGAGGAAAAAAGATTATGGCAAAATTAACAAATGAAGAAATTATCGCTGCTGTTAAAGAAATGACAGTCGTTGAATTAAATGATTTAGTAAAAGCTATTGAAGCTGAATTCGGAGTCACAGCTGCTGCTCCTGTCGCTGCTGCTGCACCTGCAGAAGAAGAAGAAAAGAAAGGACCAACAGAAGTTACATTAACATTAAAAGCATGTGGTGCTAACAAAGTTCAATGTATCAAAGCTATCCAAGCTATCACAGGTCTTGGCTTAATGGATGCTAAGAAATTAGTTGATGCAGCTCCAAGTGTTGTCAAAGAACACATCTCACCAGTTGAAGCAGAAGAACATAAGAAAGCTTTAGAAGCTACTGGTGCTCAAGTTGAAATTAAATAATAGTTTAACTAACTAATTTAATTACCTGCCTTCACTTTTTGTGGATGGCAGGTTTTTGCCTATTTATACGGAGAAGAAAATGAGCCATTATTTCACTTATGATCCAAGCTTAAAGTCAAATATTCGCACTATAAGTTACAAGATTTGTGATAAAAATATCGCTCTACAAAGTGATAGTGGTGTCTTCTCAAACAAAGAGATTGATAAAGGATCATTAATATTTATTAATGAACTTATCGATAAAAATTTATTTGGTAAAGTTCTAGACCTTGGATGTGGATATGGAGCAATTGGTATTTCACTTAGTTTAATTTATGGAACTAAAATTGAAGTATCCTATGCCGATATCAATCCTAAATGCATAGAACTAACTAGTAGAAACTTAAGTCAATACGATTTGAATGGTACTTGCACTCTAAGTGACGGCTATGAAAATTTGAGCGAGAATTATGATTTTATCGTTTTTAACCCTCCAATATCGGTTGGAAAAGAGAAAATCTTCAAAATTTATGAAGATAGCGTCTCACATTTAAACGATAACGGCCGTCTTTATCTTGTAATTCGAAAAGATAAAGGTGCTCTCTCACACATAAAATATCTTTCAACTTTGTTTAAAAATGTTGAGATTATTCACAAAGAAAAAGGATATTTTATTATCGAATGTTACTAAAAGGAGAAGTGTTTGATGAAATCTTATAGAGATTATCCAAAGATTAACAATGATCGTATTAATTTCTCCAAGATTGGTGGAACTTTAGAACTTCCATATCTTGTTGAAATTCAAACAGAATCTTACAAAAATTTCCTTGATTATGGTATTGAAGAAGTTTTCAAAGATGTATTCCCAATTGATAACTACGCTGGAAATATGTCTGTTGTTTACAATTCATTCAGATTAGATGAACCTAAACATACATTCTTAGAATGTAAAGAAAAAGACTTAACCTACAGCGCACCATTGACAGTTAATTTAAGATTACTTGACAAAACAACTGGAGAATTTGTTGATTCAGATGTTTTTATGGGTGAAATCCCTTTAATGACTGAAAGTGGAACATTTATTGTAAATGGCGCAGAAAGAGTTATCGTCTCTCAAATTGTCAGATCACCTGGTGCATATTTATCAAAAACTTTCGATAACAAATTTGGTAAATATGTTTATAATGCTGATCTTATCCCATCCCGTGGTACATGGCTTGAATTTGAAAGCGATGTTAAAGGTATTCTTTGGGTCAGAATCGATAGACAAAGAAAAATGCCTGCAACAATTCTTTTAAAAGCTTTAGGTATTGACAAAAATGAAGATATTTTTGCTTTATTTGGAGAAAGAGATTCTTTAAAACTTACTTTAGGTAAAGAAGGATCAATTACTTCAAGTACAATTGCTTTAAAAGAAATCTTCAGAAAATTAAAACCAGGCGAACCTATTACCGAAGATGGTGTCCACTCATTCATAGTTCAAAAATTCTTTGACGCTAAAAGATATGATTTAGGTAGAGCTGGCAGATTTAAATATGCTAAAAAATTAGGAATTTACAATAGACTTATCGGAAGATATTTAGCTGAAGATTTAGTTGATGTAAATGGCGTAAGTAAATATACAAAAGGAACTTATTTAACAAAAGAAATGGTTGACGCTTTAGAAGAAGAAGAATTCTTCGAAAAAGGCGCTCACACATATGACATTAACATTAACACAAGACTTGATGAATATGGCACAGTCAATATGGTCAAGGTTTATGCTAATGAAAAGAAAGATGTCATATCAAATGTTATTGGTACTGACCTTAATTTATCAGTTTCACGTGTCACAATCAGTGATATGATTGCAATTTTCAGTTATTTCATGAATTTAATGGATGGCTTTGGATCAGTTGATGATATTGATAACTTAAGCAATAGAAGAATTCGTGCTGTTGGTGAATTAATTCAAACTCAATTTAGAATTGGTTTAACTAAAATGGCTAAAAATATTACTTCAAAGATGACAGTTACAACCGGAGAAACTAAAGAAATTACTCCAAAATCTTTGATTAATATTAGACCACTTGCAAGTGCAATTAGAGAATTCTTTGCTTCATCGCAACTTTCTCAATTCATGGATCAAACTAACCCACTTGCTGAACTTGCAAATAAGAGAAGAATTAGTGCTTTAGGACCTGGTGGTATCACTAGAGATAGAGCAAGTATGGAAGTTCGTGACGTTCACTTTACTCATTATGGACGTATTTGTCCAATTGAAACACCTGAAGGTCAAAACATTGGTCTTATCAATAACTTAGCTACATATGCAAAGATTAATAAATATGGATTTATCGAAACTCCATATAGATTAGTTGATAAAGAAACAGGAAATATTTTAGAAAAAACTGTTTATTTATCCGCAGATGAAGAATTAAATCACGTTATTGCACAAGCAACACGTGAAGATATTAAAGATCATAAACTTGCAAATGATAAAGTTGTTGCTCGTTACAATGGTAAAAATATTCTTGCCGACAAAAAGGATGTTGATTACATTGATGAATCACCAAAACAAATCGTTTCTGTCGCTGCAGCATGTATTCCATTCCTTGAAAACGATGATAATACTCGTGCTCTCATGGGTGCTAACATGCAACGTCAAGCTTTACCTCTTTTAAAACCTCATGCTCCATTTGTTGGTACAGGTATTGAACACAATATCGCACATGACTGTGGACTTGCAGTTGTTGCAGGAAACGATGGTGTTTGTACATACGTTGACTCAACACAAATTAAAGTTAAAGAAGAAAACGGTGTAAGAACTTATCAATTACAAAAATATGAAAGAAGCAACCAAGGTACATGCATTAATCAACGTAGCATTGTAAAAATTGGTGATTCAATTAAAAAAGGTCAAATTATCGCTGATGGTCCTTCAATGGATAATGGTGATTTAGCTCTTGGACAAAACGTCGTAGTTGCTTTCATGACATGGGAAGGTCTCAACTACGAAGACGCTGTCATTATGAGCGAAAGACTTGTAAAAGATGATGTTTACACAACAATTCATATCGAAAGTTATGAAATTGAATGTAGAGATACAAAAAATGGTGCTGAAGTAATTACTCCAGATGTACCTAACCAAGGTATTGATGCAAAAGCTCACCTTGATGACGATGGTATCGTTTACCCAGGTACAGATGTCAAAGAAGGAGATATCCTTGTTGGTAAAGTTACTCCAAAAGGATCAAGTGAACCTGCACCAGATCAAAAGATTTTAGATGCAATTCTTGGCGATAGATCAAAAGATGGAAAAGATACATCTTTAAGAGTACCTCATGGTGGAGCTGGAACAGTATTAGATGTTAAAGTCTTCACACGTGAAAATGGTGATGAATTATCTCCAGGAGTTTTAAAGAAAGTTAGAGTTTACGTTGCTCAAAAGCGTAAAATCAGTGAAGGTGATAAGATGTCTGGTAGACATGGTAACAAAGGTGTTATTTCACGTATTGTTCCAGTTGAAGACATGCCATATCTCCCAGATGGTACACCAGTTGATATTTTATTAAACCCACAAGGTGTTCCTAGCCGTATGAATATTGGACAAATTCTTGAAGTTCACTTAGGTATGGCCTGTAAAGCTCTTGGTGGTTTAAAAGTTGCAACTCCAGTTTTCGATGGTATCTCAAATGATGAAATCATGGAAATGATGAAAGAAGCAAAAATGCCAAGCGATGGTAAATACACATTATACGATGGCAGAACTGGTGAAAAATTCGACGATAGAATCAATGTTGGTGTCATGTACATGATTAAACTTGTCCACATGGTCGATGATAAACTTCACGCTCGTGCAACTGGACCATATTCAATGGTTACTCAACAACCTCTTGGTGGTAAAGCACAAAATGGTGGTCAAAGATTTGGTGAAATGGAAGTTTGGGCACTTGAAGCATATGGTGCAGCAAACATTTTACAAGAAATGATTACTATTAAATCAGATGATAGAGTCGGAAGAAGAAAGACTTACGAAGCTATTATTAAAGGAAAACCACTTCCAAAACCATCAATTCCAGAAGCTTTCAAAGTTTTAACAAAAGAATTAATGGGTCTTGGCATGGACGTCGAACTCTTCGGTAAAGATGGCAAAGTCATCGATATGGATAGCTTAGCTAGACAAACTCAACAAGAAGAACAACGTTCAATGAGAGCAGTTAGAAACATCGGAAACGAAAACTCTTCAACAGAAAAGAATAGTGAAGTCTACGACGATGTTGATGTATTAGATACACAAGTCGCAGATGAATTATTCAACTAGGAGGAACACTTATGTTTGATGTAGAAAAATTATCTAGTATAAAAGTTGGATTAGCCTCCCCAGAAAAAATTAGAGAATGGTCACATGGTGAAGTTACAAAACCAGAAACCATTAACTATAGAAGCCAAAAGCCAGAAATGGATGGCTTATTCTGTGAAAAAATATTTGGACCTAGCAAAGATTACGAATGTCACTGTGGAAAATATAAGAAAATTAGATATGCAGGTGTCGTTTGTGAAAAATGTGGTGTTGAAGTCATTTCTAAAGAAGTTAGAAGAGAAAGAATGGGCCACATCGAACTTGCTTCTCCATGTTCACACATTTGGTACTTAAAAGGCATCCCATCAAGAATGGGTCTTGTCCTTGATATGTCACCAAAAGACTTAGAAGAAATTATTTATTTCTCAGCACATGTTTGCCTTAATCCAGGAACATGTACAAAATTAAAATATAAACAATTCATTGATGATGCTACAGGAAGAGTAATCTTCACATTAGCTATCAAAGACATTGTTGAAGAACTTGATAGTGAATCAAGTGAAATGGATTATGCTAACGAATTATTATCACGTCTTGAAAATCCAAATGATCCTTTCGATTTCTTTGCATGTGCTCAATTCATTAGCGATCATACAGGTGCAGAATTCGGCGAAGGTGCCGAAGCTATTAAAAGATTACTTAAAGAAGTTCAAATCGAGGATAAAGTAATTATCAACGATTTAGGCGAAGAAGAAGTAATTGAAGGCGAATTTACAAAAGCTCAAAAGCAAATTAAAGGTGCAACTGATCAAAAACAACAAAAATTAATTAAAAGATTAGAAGTTCTTGATGCATTTAGAAGATCAAACAATAAACCTGAATGGATGATTCTTGATGCATTACCAGTCATACCACCAGATTTAAGACCAATGCTTCAACTTGATGGTGGACGTTTCGCTACTTCAGATTTAAATGATTTATATAGAAGAATCATTACAAGAAATAGTCGTTTAAAGAAATTAATTGAAATGAACGCTCCTTACGTTATCTTGATGAACGAAAAGAGAATGCTTCAAGAAGCAGTTGATGCTTTAATCGATAATGGTAGAAGAAATGGAAAACCTGTTACAGGTGCAAATGGCAGACCATTAAAATCATTAAGTGGTGGTTTAAAAGGTAAACAAGGTAGATTCAGACAAAACTTACTTGGTAAACGTGTTGACTATTCAGGACGTTCAGTTATTGCTATTGGACCAAGTTTAAAAATGTATCAATGTGGTTTACCACGTGAAATGGCAATTAATTTATTAAGACCATTCATTGCTGCTATCTTAATTAAAGAAGGAAAATGCTCATTACATAAACAAGCAGATAGAAAAATTGATGCTAAAGACGCTGATGTTTATGATGTTGTAGAAAAAATTATTTCTGAACACCCAGTTTTATTAAACCGTGCTCCTACACTTCATAGATTAGGTATCCAAGCATTCCAACCAATCTTAGTTGAAGGAAGAGCAATCAGACTTCACCCACTCGTTTGTACAGGATTTAATGCTGACTTCGATGGTGACCAAATGGCTGTTCACGTTCCAATTTCAAAAGCTGCACAAGAAGAAGCTCTTGATTTAATGCTTGCAAGTAATAACATTCTTGCACCAAAAGATGGAAAACCAATTGTTACTCCAGGTCAAGACATCCTTA
Source organism: uncultured Mollicutes bacterium (assembly GCA_945935945.1). Next base: position 9,650 of record CAMESA010000014.1, read on the forward strand.
TTGGTAACTACTATTTAACAACAGAAGAAACAAAACAAGACTTCTTAAATAGAGCTAGCAAATATGAAAGTGTTGGAGATTCTGAAAGAGCAGAAGAATATAGATATTATGCAAGTGTTGAAGGAAAAGTATTCAAAGATATCAATGAATGCTATAAAGCTTACGAATTAAAGAAAGTTCACTTACATAATCGTATCGCAATTCCTGGAAAAGCAATGAAAAAATCATGCTTTACAGATGAAATGAACGATAGTTACTTAATTACTACTGTCGGTAAAGTTATCTTCAACTTTGCATTCCCATCAGATTTCCCATACATCAATGATGATTCATCTGAAAACTTAATCAGAACAAAAGAATCATTCTTTGTTAAAAAAGGTGTAAATATTCCTGAATATATTCAAGGATTAGCTATTAATAGCCCAATTACAAAGAAAAAGATCACTGGAATTATTAACGAAATTTATCATAGATATGGAACAACAAAAACAAGTGCTGTTCTTGATAAGATCAAAGACCAAGGTTATAAATATTCAACAATCAGCGGCTTAACAGTTGCAATTAGTGATATTTATGTCATCGACAATAAACAAGAAATCGTTGATAAAGGTGAAGTCGAAGTTTCACGTATCGAAAGATTATATGATAAAGGTTTATTAACAGATTCAGAAAGACATTCAAAAGTTATTGAAGTCTGGGCAAAAGTCACAAGTAGTGTCACAAAAGAAGTCAAAGCAACTCTTGAAAATGACAAACGTAATCCACTTTATATCATGTGGAACTCTGGAGCTAGAGGTTCCGAATCTAACTTTACTCAATTAATGGGTATGAGAGGACTTATGTCATCTACATCAGGTGATACAATCGAGCTCCCAGTTAAATCATGTTTCCGTCAAGGTTTAAATATTGCTGAATTCTTTACAGGTACTCACGGTGCTCGTAAATCAGGTGCTGATACTGCTTTAAAAACAGCTGACTCAGGTTACTTAACACGTCGTTTAGTTGATGTTTCTCAAGACGTTATCGTTAGAGAAATTGATTGTCACTCAGATAAAGGTACAGTTGTTAAAGAAATCATTGATACAGCTAAAGGTTCAGTCCTTGTTAACTTAAAAGATAGATTAATTGGACGTTATGCATGCCACGATGTCATTAATCCTAATAATAATGAAGTTATTGTTGCTGGTAACACATTAATTACTGAAGAATTAGCAGATGCAATTGTCGAAGCTGGTATTAAACAAGTTGAAATTAGATCATTATTTGGTTGTAAAACTAAAGATGGTGTCTGTCAACATTGTTATGGACGTAACTTAGCAACTGGTAAACCAGTCGACATTGGTGAAGCAGTTGGTATTATGGCTGCTCAATCAATTGGTGAACCAGGTACCCAATTAACTATGCGTACTTTCCACTCTGGTGGTGTTGCTACAAATGATGATATTACTCAAGGTCTCCCAAGAGTTCAAGAATTATTTGAAGCAAGAAATCCAAAAGGTGAAGCTACTATTTCTGAAATTAGTGGAACTATCGAAGATATTCAAGAAAAGAACGGTATTTATACAGTTACTGTTAAAAATGATCTTGAAGTCAAAGAATATACAACAACTTTTGGCGCTAGATTAAGAGTTAAAGTTGGTGATTCAATTGTTAATGGTGGAAAAATCACTGAAGGTGCAATTTCACCTAAGAAATTACTCGAAGTTAGCGATGTCATTGCAGTTCAAAACTATATAATTAAAGAAGTTCAAAAAGTTTATAGAGCTCAAGGTATTGCAATTAGCGACAAACACATTGAAGTTATTGTTCGCCAAATGTTAAGAAAAGTTGTCGTTATTGATGGTGGAGATACAGATCTCATCCCAGGTACAAGAGTCTCATTAACTGAATTCACTGAAAAGAACAAAGATATCTTAATTAAAGGGTTACGTCCAGCTGTTATGAAACCACTCGTTTTAGGTATCACAAAAGCTGCTCTTGAAACTGAATCATTCTTATCTGCTGCATCATTCCAAGAAACAACTCGTGTTTTAACAGATGCTGCTATTAAAGGTAAAACCGATACATTACATGGTCTAAAAGAAAATGTCATTACCGGTAAATTAATTCCAGCTGGTAGAGGATTATTAACAAGAGAAGAAGAAAGAAATAATCTTGCTCAATTCAGCGTTTTAGAAAAAATGAGAACTATCAAAGATCAATACAAAGGAATCCATGATTCAGGTATTGACAGTAATGATTTAACAGATGAATCACTTGAAAGCTGGGAATCATTACCAACTGAAGATATTCTTCCACCAAACTATAGATACAACTCTATAGGCGATGGTAAAAACGAATAATCGCTAAATTCAATCAAAAACTAGGGAAATTTTCCCTAGTTTTTTTGCATTCTAACGAAATTTTATATTGAAGTGGTGGATTTTTAAGCAAAATTCTATTTGATTTTATTTGATTAATAGTGCACATTTTTTCGATTTTTAGCCGTATTTCATCGATTTTAGCGTCAAAACCTACTAGAAATGTACTAGAAATGTACTAGAAACCTACTAGAAATGTACTAGAAACCTACTAGTCAATCTCAGTAAGAAATTTTTTGAGGTAAAATGAGTGTATTTTATCGATCAAAATTCGTCGGAAATATCGAATAAATTCGACTTTTCGTAAAATAGTCACTTTTTTACCTCTATTTTTATGCAAAATCAGGCATAATTTTGTATAAGAATTTGATTATTTGTAAGGTAAAAATCGAATATTTTGAATAATATAATGCAATTTTAGAAAAGAAGATGAAAATTTAATATAATATAAAAAAGTGCGTTAGATTATGAAGAAAACTTTGAAAATTGTAATACCATTATTGATTATTTTTCTTTTGTATATATTTACATTTATTTCAATAAATGTCTTTCATTTAAAAAATAATCAATACTATCAACTATCATGTACCATCTGTTTTGCGGTTGCACTTTTCTTATCGATTTCTATTCTATTAATTGAAATTGGATCATTATTTTTTGATAAAAACGCTTCAACAAATACAATATTTTCATCTCTAGCGATACTATGTTTTATATTAACAAGTAGTGACTTTTCTGATCTTCTTGAATCGATATTTTCACGAAATTTAATAAATGAATATGAAATGAATCGGTTTATAGATTTTTTGCATCTTGCAAGCTATATTTTGTTTATCATTTTTACTTTACGATTTTATGAAAAAGATTATGGGTTAAAAATACAAAAAAGTGAAATATTTTGTTCTGCTTTAATATGCATTTTTTTGCTTTTATGCTTTGGCATTTTTTCACTTCTTCACAATCTAAATTATGATTATGTATATCTTTTCTGCTTATTACCATTATCAATTTATCGGATTTCAAAGATTTTATTCTTTATTAAACAAATTGAATTTAACATTAACGCAGCTTTTCTAACATCTATATTAATAATTTGTCTTACACTTGCTGAAGTTAGTACGTTAATTCAAGCGATTGGTGGAAATTCTATTTATAGAAAAGGAATTGATTCGTTTTTGGTTCTTTTAGGAGAGATATCGGTTGTCTTAATTTATATAGATTTTTCATATAGAACTACTCTTGAAGCATATAAAAAGGATGTTTTTGAAAGAAAAATGAAAGAGTTTCAAACATCTCTGTTAGTAAACCAAATAAGCCCACATTATATTTTCAACTCTTTGAATACAATTAAACAAATGTATACTATCGATCAAGAAAAGGGAAATTTTGCAATTGATCTTTTGTCCAAAAACCTAAGACAAACGATAAACGCAACTTCAAGTATGTTAATTCCTTTAGAAAATGAGCTAGAAAGTGTGCTTAATTATGTAAATTTTGAAAATTTAAAAACTAATATTGAATACAATGTCATTTTTAACATTGATAATACAAACATTAAAGTCCCACCTTTATCAATTGTTACACTTGTTGAAAATGCAGTCAAACATTCAAAAATTGAAACAAAAAATGATGGATATATTGAAATTTCTACATCAATTGAGGATGGAAAATTTGTTATTTCAATTGTTGATAATGGTGTTGGATTTGATGTTAATTCAATTAGTGAGAACAGTTGCGGGATAAAAAACACGAAAGACCGTTTTGCCCTATTATTAAATGGAGAATTAGAAATTTTTTCTAAAATTAATTGTGGGACAAAAATTTTGATTAAGATTCCTTTTGGAGAAGAATATGAACGCGTTAGTGATTGATGATGAAAGAAGTGCCCTTCATTTATTTTTTGATAAAGTAATTAATAAAGATGATGAAGTTACTTATCATTTTTTTGAAGATAATCTAAATAAAATATTTTCTTTTTTAAAGAACACTAAAGTCGATTTGATATTCTTAGATATACGTATGAATTCAATTGATGGTCGTGCCCTTGCTGAAAAGATTCATATTTTATATCCACAAATAAAATATGTGTTTTTCACAGGATTAACAATTACTGAAAAAGATCTTCCATTAAGCATAAGTGACAGTGTTCTTGGAATCCTTTATAAACCATTTAACGAAATTCAATTTGAAAACATAATTAAAAAATCTAGAGAAGAAAAGAATATTTTACGCGTTAATATGCTAGGTAGTTTTGATTGTTTCATTAATGAAAACATTGTTAATTTTTCTAGCGCAAAATCTAAAGAATTATTTGCTCTTTTGCTTCTTTTAAATGGAAAATCACTAACTATGGATTATGCAATTAGTGTTCTTTGGCCTGATAAAGATTTGGCTAAAGCAAAAATTTTATATAGAGATGCA
>CAMESA010000015.1 GCA_945935945.1 uncultured Mollicutes bacterium
TCAAAATCCTTTACGATTGGTTCTTTTTTCTTTTTTTCATCTTTTTCCATATTTTTAGTCCTTATAATGAAATACCTTTACCATCATTGTTCAATATACGATTTACTTTATAAAAAGTACAACATTTTGGAATATCTTTTAATCTTCTAGCTGAAATGTATGTCATACAACTTCTAAGACCACCAAGATATTCATCAATAGTGTTTTGAACAGGTCCACTATAAGGTTTTAATGTAACAATACCTTCTGATGCTCTGTATTTTGCCATACCATTACAATGCTTATCTTGCGAAAACTTTGAACTCATGCCGTATGCAAGTTTAAATCTTCTCATTTCATAAATTGGTCTATCTGGATTTACATAATTAGATTCGTCTTCTGGTTCATTATCATATGTATATTCATTAGTACGATACATTTTGTAAATAACTTCACCTTCTGCTTCATCACTTCCAGCGACCATAGATCCAACCATAATAAAATCAGCACCTGCACCATATGCTTTACAAATATCACCTGGACAAGTTATTCCACCATCTGCACAAATCATTCCATCTACAGCATGAGCAGCTTCAGCACATTCGATGACTGCTGATAATTGGCATCTCCCACACCCTGTAATTTTTCTTGTGGTACAGTTTGAATTATGAACAATGATTCCATTAATGTTATACGAATGATCTTGCTCAACTTCTAAATCGTATGTTTTTTTATTATTACTAATTGTTTTACTTTTGTGTATTTCTATAAATTCAATCATTTTTTATAATTTCCTCCAATACTTTATAATCACACTTGTTTATATCTGATTCCCATATATATACAACATTAAAATTTTTACTTTCAGCAAATTCTTTCTTTTTCATATCTATTTTAATTTTTCTTTTTTGTGTTTCATTAAGTTTTCTTTTACCATTTAATCCATCTTCATTGAACAACAATGGATTTCCATGCCAATAATCTCCTTGAACTTCAATTAAAATTCTTTTATTATGGATTATAAAATCATACTGAAAACAATTTTCACCAAAACCGATGATACAAGAATAGTCATAGTTAACATTATGTTGTTTTAACCATTCCTCAACTTTTTGTTCAATTTTAGATTGTTTATAGTTTCCTTGTTTAGTTCTTGACATGTGTGCTGCCTTTTTCTTACTTTGAATATACCCTTCTGGATCATTTTTTCGCCACCTTTTATCTGCTTTTTTAAATCTATCTCCAATATTTTTTCTTTCATTTTCTGTTAAATTTAAAGCACGTTCTATATGTTTTTGCTTCCAGCTATCATACGCTTCTGGCGTCATATAATCCTTAATGCATTTTCCATACATCGGGTTTTTCTTACCACGGTTTGCTTCGCTTATATGTTGTTTCCATTGTTCTATTTTTTCAGGAGACATTTTGGTTTTTACATCTATTCCATACATTGGATTCTTTTCCCCAACATACCATACTCCTTTCCTTTCTTTTGATAATTTCTCTTTAACTTCTTGAGAATGAGTTTTACCATAGAAAGCATTTCTTTCACCAACATGTAAACATCTTTGACATATATAACTTTTCTTTAGCAATCCATTGTAAAATTTAACCGTTATTCTTCTATGACATTCAGAACACTCTATTTCTATTTCCTTTCCTATTAATTCAGTTTTTTGCATTACAGATCCATCTTCTAAAATTACCAATACTTTTTTACCATTTTTGATTTGATATAAAAGTTTTATATCATTCAAGTATATATTGTTTTTATAAATCATTTTTAACTCCTTACTATATAAATATAATAAGGTAGAACTCGGTATCGGTCTCGAGTTTATTTGATTTTTAATAATAAATGTTTATTCTCATCTAAATCTTCTGCAGAAATCCATTTGGCGTATTGAAAATAATTTTCATCATTAACTTTATCTTTATCTGATTTTTTTATTACATAAAACTGATGATTTGAAGTACACTCTATATCATTTATTTTAATAATTTTTTTATGATGATTATAACAAAACTTATTTAACACTTTATGATATTCACCAGTATGAGTTAAAACTTCATCGTTTTCTTCAATGTCTTTAATGCATTTTAATCCATCTTTTGTTTGTACTTTCATATCGCCTGTAAAACATCCAGGGCCGATTCCTACTTTTACCATATCTGCACCTGCAAGAATTAAATCTTGAACCATATCTCCTGTGACAACATTTCCGACCATAATTCTTAAATATGGGTATTGATTACGAATCTTCTTAACAAAATCTAATAACTTTGGAATATATCCATTAGCAATATCAATACAAAGATTTTTACAATATCCTAAATCAAGGACTTTACAAATCTTTTCATAATCACCATCTTTAATACCAGTTGAAAGAAAAACATAATCATTAAAATAAGCAATACAATTTTCATCACCCATTTTAAACTCTATTTCTTCATCTTTATGTTTTTCAAGAAACGCTTTCAATTCTTCATATGTATAATGTTTCTGTAAACAAGTAAACATAAGATTTTTTGCCATAACTTCTGCCATAGCAAAAGTCCCAGTTGTTGCCATATTTGCTACTGTTAAACCGTTTCCATATAAACTTGTATCAGACCATTTAAATTTGTATGTTCTATAAACATCTGGCTCACTTCTTGAATTGAGTGTTGACCTTTTTGGTTTAATCATTACATCACAATAATCAAGTTGTACTTCTTCTATTATATTAGTCATTTAATTTTCCTTTTATGTTTTGTTGTAAAATTGTTCTTTTTAGATAATACATATTACGAATTTTCTCAAGTTTAATTCGTTTTTGTGATTTAGCTACAGGCTTCCACTCTATTTGTTCCTGATTATAAAATTCATTCAATCTTTCAGCTTCATAATCGTTTTCTAGAGCTTGTAAAGTATCAATATAATTTTTCATTATTCGTCAGCAAAATTTTTGAAATAACGTTTAATATATACAATAGGTGTACCTTTATCACCAGAACCAGACGTTAAATCCATAAGTGAACCAAGTAAGTCAACATATCTTCTAGGTGTTGTTCCTTGAGATGCCATATTACCTTTTAAATTATTGTCTTTAGTTTTAATCTCTTGTCTGATAGCACTTGTTAATTCATCACCAGATAAATTTTTATATTTATCATCGGCAAAGTTTTTAATCTTAATTTCGTTAGGTGTACCTTCAAGACCAGATGTATAAGCAGGACTTACAACTTGGTCAGCAAATTCCCATATACCACATACTGGGTCTTTGAAACAACCATCACCATAAACCATTACTTCAACTTTTTTACCTGTTTTTCCATAAATATATGCTTGTATACTATTGACTAATTCTTGTGCCTTTTTAGTATCTGGAAATAATTTCAATACTTCTTCACTTGCTTTGTTTGAACCATAAAGACCATATTCACATTTATCTTCACATATCCTAGCAAGATTCATTGTAAAATCTTGTCTATGAATCTGACAATCTAAAACGTTATCAAAAGAATGAGGTAAATCGTTAATGTATTCGATTACACATTTTTTACCCTCTGCTTCAACAATAGACTTATAGTATTCGTCATAATTAAGTCCTGTAAATGGATGATTTTTTAACACATTACCAACTTCATCAACATCAGGCATAACAATAAACACCGTATCTTTAACAGCACGGGCAATTGCTTTAAGAATCATTGCAAATCTATTACGAGAATAAATTGGTTTATAAACATGGATATTTTTTGGATTGTTAAACTTTTTCTTAATATCTTTTGCTACTTCATCAACAGTAACATAATTACCTTGAGCTCTAGCGACAACAGATTCAGTAATACCAATTATATCCCCATCTTCAACATTATCAATAGCATTAAAAACTGTATTACAAACAATTTTACAAAGATCATCTCCCTCACGTATAATTGGAGCGATTAAACCAGTTGAACTTACACCATATTTTTTAGACATTTGTTTCTCCTCAACTAAACTTACCAAATCTAATATATTTTTTTATAATTAATAAGTAAAGACATTTTTCATGTTTTTTACAACAAATTATAGTTCTATAAGTTATATATAACGAGGTACAATCTATGAGTTTGGCTACACAAATAAAACAAATAAAAGACAATGTTAGTGATACATATTCGATATTAGAAACGAAAGGTGCTACATTACCAGAAATTGAGAGCTTGAATAATTTACCTAGAACAGTAGCGACTATTCCTACAGCGACTACTCCTACTCGTTTTTATACACTTGCTTTTTTAGAAGAAGTTGAAGAGGACTTAAGAAAAAGCGATCTTTATAAAACTGGTACAATTGAACTTGAGATTTTAGGTATTAGTGGTACGCCAACAAGTTTAACTGATGATTGGGTGTTTAATCCAGCGAATATGGCTGAAAGATTGGAAGATGTATTAAATTCATCGAACGTTTATGTTGAAAATAAGTTTACTGAAATTTTAGGAGATAGGAGAAACAAATGAGTGATGTAATTACTTTAGCAAACCAAATTGCTGCAGCTAAAGAAGATATAAGACTAGCTATCGAAGGAAGAAATGTAAATGTACCAGCAGATACACCTTTTAGTGAATATGCAGGTAAAATTAATTTGATAGCTTCAGAAGTATCTACAGGAGATATTTACCTTAAAGATCCTAAATACGATGATAATACAACATCATTCACTTTGCCTGTTAAATATTCTTTGATAGATCATGGAGCACTTGCTGGTAAAGTTAATCTTCAAAGCGTAAATGTTAACAATGTGATTTATGTTGGTGACAATGCGTTTAGTGGCGATGGTTCTCTAACGCAATTCACTGGTAATAATGTAAAAATGATTGGTTCTGGAGCATTTGCTGGTTGTGGATTTACTTCTTTTTCTAGTTCTTCTGTAGAAACCGTTGGTAATGGGGCTTTTCAAAGTTGTTCTTTAACTTCTCTTTCGTTATCAAAAACTGTTAGATTAGGAGTAAGCGTTAATTCCAGCAATTCTGCGTTAACAAGTATAAATTTGCCTGAAGTTACATCTATTGGTTCAGGTGCTTTTGCTAATTGTGATAATTTAACAACTCTTTCTTTGCCAAAAGTAGAATATGTAGGCTCTTATTGTTTTAACGCAATTGGTTCAAGTGCTGGTTCGACTTTCACAGTCTCACTACCAGAGTTAAAAGTACTTGGAGATAATGCTTTTTCTAATTGTACTAATTTGCGTTCTATAAGTATGCCAAAAGTAGAGCGTATTTGTGCTAATGCTTTGAATCATTCAGGCAGTGATGCAGGTAAAATTACACAATTGAGTGTTCCAATGTGTACATACATTGGTTCAGAGGCGTATCGTTACTATTCATCTGGTAACAATGAAGTTCGTTTAGATGAATTAACTATAGCTGATGGCTGTGAAATACATAGCGGTGGAGCTGGAGAATATATGCCTGTTGTAGTTAATGGAAAAGTTGGAAGGATTGTTTGTGATAAATATGACATAGGCGTTTGGCCGAATGGCGTAGGTAATGGAAATACTTCTACTCCGTCAACAATTGATTTATCTGGATTAACAAGTATACATTGGAAAAATGAATCAAGTATGTCAGTCATGAGTGAGTATGTCTATGTTAGTAACGGTGCTCTAGATTTTCAGAGTTTAACAGATATGTCTGCAGAGAATACAAGTGGTAATTATTTTTTAAATGGATCGATTTATAATACTAATGTTGTTAAAATGTGGTTAAATAAAAACTTAGTTATTTCTCCACAAGGTTTTGGTGATTCTAGTTTTACAATGTTAAACAGTTCGTCTGTTCATATTTATACAGATGCTGCTTCAAGACCTTCTAGTTGGCCTGCATTGAGCAATGCTAATTGGCACTTTAATTGTAGCCACGAAGATTTTGAAAACGGAATTTATAACTAATTTTCAAAATACTTTCTAAAAATTCAGAATTCTTCATGTTCTATAAGGCATGAAGAATTTTGTTTATAAACCAACATATCAAGAATATGCATACATGTACATTATTTCAGATAATAATGGATACATGAAGATAGGTATAGCCAAAGATCCTGAGAAAAGAGTTAAACAATTACAAACAGGACATGCTACTAAACTTGATATTTTATTTACAGAAGAATTTTATTGTAGAAGATCTCATTTACTAAAAATTGAAAAACTTGTGCACAGAAAGATAAGATCCATGACACCTAGAATGAAAGGTGAATGGTTCGAAATACCTATGGAAGATTTAGAAGAAGTAAAAACTATTATAACAATACATCGAATTCAATATGAAGACAATGAAATAGCATTAAAGTATGGATTATCTATTTTTTGATTATTGGTGTATCTTTAAAGTAATACTTATTGAGTGATTCAAGATCTTCTGGTGTAACTATATAATCTTTTTTATTAGAAATTACGGAATCTACTCCACATTTAGGACATATAGCTGTTTCTCCATTATCTGTCCATTCAGTTATATCACCAGGATAAAAAATTTCTTTACAATAGAAACAACCACACATATCAGAAGTTTTTAAGTCTTTTCTGTTATGTATAGCGCATTTATGTAATTTTATAAGTTGTTCTATATTCATCATTAGTCTCTTTGTATATAAAATGTTGGTCTTTTTATTCTAAGACGGAGAAGAACCAACAGAAACTCCATAGAAAGCAACGTTAACCTAGTTGCTACGGTTTATCAATTTTCAGGGCCATACGCAGAGCAGCGAGTAGTTTGTTTATTGTTCTAGAGCTACCAAATACAGTTATATATACGTCTAACTAACGGATGGGTTTTGATAAAATGGTTATCTCATCAACCACATTTCTCTCATATAAGAAGATATACAAAAAAGTAAAGACAATTATTTCTTTTTCTTTTTATTATTGTTATCAACTACAACAGGAACTTCTTTTTTAGGTCCTTTTGTGTTGCATTTAGGAGCTTTACCAACATTTTTTGATAATTTCCAAGTAATAGGACTTAGCTTAAGATATTTTGCCCATCTCTTTTTGAACATTTGCTCTTCTAGTAGTTTTTGTTTTAATTCCTGATCCATTATTTCTTTCCTTCTTTCTTAATTTTAGATTTAATCCAACGACAAGCTAGTCTAACAAGTTTCCAGATAGAAGTACAAGTTTTGCAAACTAAATCCATAACAAAAGATTTTACAACTTTATACAAACTAACACTAACAACTTTAATCCATTCCCATAACGCTTTCACAAAAATGCCAATAGGTTCTTTGATAAGGTGAAAAGATGATGAGAAAATGTCACGAATCGCTTTCCACGTTACAGTGAATAACTTTTTCATAGTATTCCACCAATTGATTACAACTTCTTTAGAAGATTCTTCTTTCATTTTAATTTTCCTTTATACAAGTTAAAATTTTAGTTACATCTAATAGAACATCTTAATTTTTGTGATTTTGAAATTTTTATAAAAAAAAGAATCGTCTTAACGTAACGATTCTGAGATTTTAATCAACGGTTTAAAGATTAACGTTCAACTTGGTAAAAGAAATATCTCTTGTTACCGATTCTTACTATGGTGATCATTAAAAATGGAAATTCACCTAAACCAAATAAGGATTCGTACCTTTTGTATTCAGGTTTTGTAAGAGTAAGACCTAAATCTTCTTTTGTTTTGTTTTTAACCGTTTGGAGTAAGTAGTCAGATATTTCTTTTGAATAACTATCTGGAACAACAGTATCATGAGAATTGTTTGAGCGTTGTAAATATTGTTCAAAAAATGTGCGCATGTCTGTTTCTAAAGATTGGTATTCTACGGATTTATCTTGATATGTGATAAATCTTCCTTTTGCATTGAAAGTTTCGTATGCTCTTATTCCAAACAAGTAATAATCTGCTTGTTCACTATTACGGTATTCTTGTACCATTTCTAAGCATTTTCTAACAAAGTCATATTTACATTCTGAGATGATATCGTCAATTGATCTATCACCAAGTTCACTAAAATAATGAACTGATTCTTTTTTTAACATATTTAGTTTTCCTTTATAATTAATGGTTTTTAATGGGTTCAGAATGGTTACTGAACATATCTTGTTCGATAAAAGTATAGTACCCTGCTCGAACAACAACAGAGTACTATATAGAACTTAAAATGTAAAGACAAGTTTTAAACTTTTCACAAATTTTGGGGTGTACGCAGAGAATCCAACTCTGATCAAAGGGACCACAACCCTCCGCTCTAGCATTGAGCTACGCACACAAGAATAGACCAGATATGCTGATATATACTTCTATGCGTATAAAATTGGCAAAGGCTGATTGATTCGAACAATCATCTTACGGTTTTGGAGACCGATATTTTACCATTAAACTAAGCCTTTATTGGAGCGACTGAGGAATTTCGCAATCCCATCTACAACTTGGCAAGCTGTTATTCTGACTTTTGAACTACAGTCGCATTATGGAGCACCGTAAAGGAATCCAACCTTTCTACTTGGTTTTGCAGACCAGCCGATAAGCACTCTCGGCAACGGTGCGTGGTGGCAACAACTTGGATCGAACAAGTGACATCGTTCTTATGAGGAACGCTCTCTACCAACTGAGATATGTTGCCGTACACGTGATAGGACTCGAACCTACAACCTACGGCTTAAAAGGCCGCTACTCTACCTGTTAAGTTACACGTGCTTAAAATTGGTGGCTCCGAGTGGTTCCGCCCCACTGACACCCAGATTTTCAGTCTGGTGCTCTACTAACTGAGCTACAGAGCCAAAATTCCTTAATATATACCTAATAATAAAAAAAAACCTCTGATCTTTTTAACTTCAGAGGTACAGCATTTAACTTTATTAATGTGGTATTTTGGTTAAAAAGCAGCACCTCCGCTAGATTTACCAGCGAAGCCAAACATATGCCAAAATTTTTTAACCATATTAATCATCATATTATATAGAACCTTTTTATTTTAACTTTTTATACCTTATCATACTTTTTTTATGTTTGTCAAGACATTTTTTAATTTTTTTATTTAGTAAAGAGAATAAATTAAAGAGAATTATTACAGTGGGACTCGAACCCACAAGTCATCAATTATCAGTCGATTGCATATACCATTTTGCGATGTAACTCTTTAAACCGCTTCTTTACTAAATAATATATTGTTTATGGAGAGAATATACAGAACAGGTTTATTGCAGTAGGACTTGAACCTACAATGTTACTTTCCAATAAGTAATGTTTTAACCAATTAAACGATGCAACTGTTCCAACCGCTTCTCCATAATAATTTTACTATAGGAAGAGAATAATAGAAATTGTGTTATAGCCGTAAACCCAAATACGATGTAACAATTTCTTCCGCTTCTTCGCTAAAAACTGTCCTAAAGTGTGGGGATTAGAATATCATAAAGAGTAGTAATTTCGAGTGTTTGATTAAAAGTCAAGTCCGATGTAACTCTTTATACCGCTTAACCCCCACAACAATTTATTTAACTGATGTCTTTATCTTAATACTCTTTTTTGTATTTGTAAAGTCATTTTTTTCAGTTTTTTGATTTTTATTTTCCATTCTATCCCAAATGTCAATAAGAACATTAGCATAGACTGTTTCTTTACCTGTCCAACCTGTTAAGATAGATGTACGGTATTCATTTTCTGGTAATACACTGTTATCATATCCAGCAGTTTGTACAGAGAACACGTTAACTTTTGGATTAACCTTTCTACGATATTCTTGTACTAACTTTAGAACATCAATATAATTTCCACGAGTAATGTATTCAGAATAATCTCTTGAATCTAACCCATATAATCCACCGTGTCCTGCTTGCATATCAGAGTAAATAAAGATATTATCCCAATGAATCTTCTTCTTAATAGCTTCATCTAAAAACAACCAGATACCGTTTTCAGTAGAGCCACCAATGCTATGAGAATGCTTAGATTGAATCTTATCTAATTGAGACAGTACACCATCTCTCTTGTTAACTGCTTCAATTTCTAATCTATCACCGAAAATTCCAACATATCCTTCATCAGAATTTATAGCTGTCATAACCGAAGATAAGTTATCAATTTCAGCAACCTTAGTAGAACCATATTCAGTAGTCAAAGCACCCCAAGCAGATCCAGAGTTATCAGATAAACAAATAGTCTTACCCTTTAACTTAGGAAAATTAGACATAGCCTTATCTAAGCATCTGTTCAAAGATTCTTCAATTAATCCTTCATTTGGTACTCTTGGATACGATGTCTTAATAGCATTCAAAGCAGACCAGTAACGGAATGGAAATTGCTTACCCTTCTCAACACCACTTTCAAGTAATTCTAAAACCTGCTTCAATGTGTTACCAGAAACTTCAGTTGCGATACCACGAAGATTCTTAAGTAATGCCATGTGAGGGATATATGTACCTTCTAGAATTTCAGTCCAACTCTTACCTTCACTTCTAAGCTTTTCCCAAGTGGATTCTTCATCAGTAACCTCAATTGTACCAGACTTCATTAACTCATCAATATCTTCAGAATGTGCATGACAAATACGTACTAAATCAATAATCTTTGCCTTAGTCTTATACTTAGCTAATTGATACTTCTTAGTACTATTCAACTTATCTGCCCAAGCTCTCTTCAAAATGGATGGTAGCTTATTCTTAGATCCATTGAAGAACATCCACAACTCGAATTGATTCCAGATGTCAGTAGGAATATTAATTACTTTTTCAATACAAGCACGCATAAATGCGTTATTTTCTTCATTAAAAGCCTTTCTGCCTTCGTGCATTACAGCTCTAACCATAATTAAAGCAGGATTCAAACGCATATTGTATTCATAACGTAACTTCTTAGCTAATTCCAATACACCCTCGAAATCATAACTTAAAGCATCATCACAAGCCTTAATGAATGTAGAAGTTGTAGTGTTCAATTCCTTATTTTCAACACCATCCTTCTTGTAATAAGACTTCTCACCGAAAATAGACGATGCAGCTACCATTTCTAATTCAAGTAAAGGATTAGTTGTATAAGAAATTCCATTCATATAATTGACAACTTGCTCATCCTTATGCTTATTATAATCTGCTTCTGTCTTACTAGCGTATCCAGAGAACTTAGACATTTTTATTTTTCCTTTCTTTTTGTTAATTTCGTTTTACATTGTGTATTATATATGAAGAAAAAAGAAAAGTAAAGTCAATTTTTATAAATTTGTAGAAAAATGGTCTATATATCTACAAAAAAAAAGGAGACTTAACATCTCCTCTTGTTATTGTGATAAATATTTTTATGCTGTTGGAACCAGTCTTCACAGAGCTTATCAATTGTATATTCTCCATTTCTAGCATTTATAAAACATTCTTCAATTAATGCGAATACTTCTTTGAAAGAGCTACGAATCAAATCTACACCAATGGCATCTTTAGAGTTAGGATCTGTCATTAAATAATTTATTATTCCTTTAAAAGCTCTTTCACTAGGTTTAAATTCATCGCATAAACATTCCATACCCCAAATTAAAAGATATTTTTTTGATACTGGTTTGTTTTTTGGTTTAAGTTTAATATCCATAATTTGGTTTAGCCAATTATTGATTTCAACTTGCCAATGTTTTAACGCCTTACAGTTTGGTCCATACATTAAGCATTTAAGAACGTGTTTACATATTTGAGTTCCTAATCCAACTACTTCTTGCTCAACAGCGTATCTTTGTTTAGCTTGCTCTGTAAACCTAAATAAAGGGCTTTCATATAAAATGTTTATAATTGTTTCTTTAAAATTCATTGTATTTTCTTTCATTTTTTTTTTCATCTATTTCAATTATAACACGTAAATATGAAAAAGTAAAGTAGAAATTATTTGTCCATTTTAAAAACAAAACCTAGGAATTTTTAAAACTCTATGTTACTTCATAGGACAGATCATAACATTACTAAGATGTCATAGGATTACTGGGACAATTCTTCTACAAACTGCTCAAGGTCTATTTTTTCACCAGTTTCTTTATTTGTTGCAGTCTGTTTATCAAGGTGTATTACATATTTATCATTAGAGAGAACAGACGCACTAAGTTGTTTAAATCCTCTATCTTTAAAAAATTGTAAAATATCTAAATAGACTTTTGTATCTTTTGATGGTTTAACTTTATCCATATCAATTTTACCATTTCTCCAATCATTATATAGAGACTTCGGTAACCATCCAACATATTTTATACATCGTGTACAACGAATCCCAAATATATCAGGATGCGTCTTAGAAATAATATGTTCAAAGTGCGTAGACCAACATATAGGACAAGTAAATCTATCGTTTTTCATTATGTACTTTCCTTGTTAAAATTGGCTTCGGGGACTGAATTCGAATCAGTATTATGAGAGCCCGTACCACTATAGTTTTCACTACCTTATTCAGTTTGTGGTCTGGAACATATCTTCATCTTCAACTTTACTTGGTCAGATGGAATCCACTTGTTCTCTACACATTTATTATGAAAGTGCCAGGATCGAACTGGGGACTAAGATTACAACACTCATAGAAGTTATCTTAGTCTCTATCTATGTTCAATAGGGTCCAACACTATCTCACCTTCATAAATTTAGCTCGGTATTGCCATCAGCATTATCTGTTAAGGTTTCACCGAATTCGGATTCATTCAAATATACATTTCTGTATAAGTGTTCAGTTTTATCTAAAATCTCATGTCCTACCATTAGACGACCCCGAAATAATATGACCTATCTTATTATCTAAAAACCTTTAAAAAATCTAAGCTACTAAGATGTTTGGATAATAAGATAAATCCTTCTCTAAATTGAACTTCTTATTTTTCTTCTTTTTGTTCGGTATAACTTTTGTTCTCATCATACCACTTTGCCAAGCGTTCATTAAATCTAAATTACGAACTTTTATCCGTTTAGATTTTACCTTTATATTTTCTTTCTTCATTATACATTCTCCTAATTAAATCACGGTAAGAAAAAAGAAACAGTATAATTTCAAATTGATAAGAGATGCTAATTTGTTTCAATTTTCACCGCCATAAACACTGTGTCACTCTTTATGGATGAGCCCCCCACTTAATCTTTTAATTGTACACTGGGTCCGTGCAGTATTCTATGTTTAACTTCCTGAATAACAATAAAACAATTAGAAGGTTGTCTTTCCAAACTGTCCGATGTCTTTCCATCAGCATAGACATAGAATCGTTAGGATATCACCCCTACTTCTTCTAATGTCTTCCAAAAACAGCTACTTATACGTAATTTTCACTATTTTTGTATCTTCCCATTGAAACTTGTATAGCGACTTTTTGATCATATGGTTTATCACCACTGAACCTAAACGGAGAAGTCACTAAAGAAACTCCCTAAAACTTGGCACCCCGTAGACTGATTCGAACAGCATTCCCGTACTAATTGACTGGAGCTATAGACATTCAATTAGCGGTCACCATGACTACAACGAGGTATTAAATGTTCTTCTTGACAAGGCTTGAACTTGTACCTAAACCTTAAAGGGAGTTGTGCTACCGCCGTTAGGGTTTAGTAAAAAGAGCTATAGTATTTACTAAATCTATCCGTTTACACCACAAGAAGATGAAAATTAAATTTGGCAATCGGTTTTTACCCTTTATCCACTCACTGTTCGAACTCTCTAGCGTTGGAGGATCAGGTTACTGCTTAAACAGCACATAGTTACTCAGACGATCAACTCTAAGTACTAACAACACGCCATCAACCTGTCTGATTATATAAACATTAATTTAATATTTATCCGATGTACTTTCATATTAAATTGTACTAGTTTATATAATCACGAATCTTTTGCAGTGGGATGGATTCGAACCACCAATGTTTACCCTATGGGACAAGATTTACAGTCTTGGGCTAGACCACCATCCTAGCAGCCACTGCGTAATTGGTCGGAGTGACACGATTTGAACGTGCGTAAGGCTTTCGCAGCACAACTTGGACCCAAACCAAGCGGGGTACCAGGCTCCCCAACACTCCGAAAATTGAGTAAAATCAATAAGTTATGGTCCACTGGCCTGGATTTGAACCAGGAATAGAGGTTTATAAGACCCCCGTTATAACCGATTTAACTACCTGTGGACATTGGTGAACGTGACTGGAGTTGAACCAGCAAATTCCTGCGTGAAAGGCAGGTGACTTTAACCAATTTGTCTACACGTCCATTTTTAATATGGCGGATCACAGGGAAGTCGAATCCCTCTCTCTGCCGTGAGAGGGCAGTGTCCTAACTGATAAACGAGTGATACATATTTGGTG
>CAMESA010000016.1 GCA_945935945.1 uncultured Mollicutes bacterium
ACCAGTTTTTTTTTTCTGATGGGTTTAATCTTTTTCTAGTGGTAACAATTCGAACAAAACTAAACCCTCAGCCTACGTATTCTAGGTTGATTATCTGAGTTTAAATATGTTTCAATCGTCATCATCATAGTTTTATAGAACTCCAATTTTTTATAAATTACTACACTTTTTCTTAAATATCAAGTATTTTTTTGTAAATAAGAAATAATATTAAAAAAAGTATGGCTGAAGGATTCCTGACTACCTCCAAGTTTCAAAATAAGCACATTATTCAGTCACATCCACAAAAGTTAGCTATTCTTTTGCTTAGAAGGATGAGAGGATTGATTACCTCCAAACGGATACAGATATCATTTTCTACCTACGATTTGTCCGTTTCTTACGTCACTGTAAGTTGGCCGACCTACGCTATTTCAACCTTATGTTTCTTATTTATCCACAGCTTATATATTAATCTTTTCAGGTAATATATAACTCTCTTACCAGCTATCAACCAGTTATTAGAGACAAGCCATTTAATTTTTTTTGGTTGCAGGGGATGGATTTGCACCATCGCTCTCTTGGGTATGAACCAAGCGTGTTAGACTATCTGCACTACCCTGCGATAAAATGGGTATGAGATTGCTAGTATCTTGATTAGTCGATAAAAGTTTTTTGCCATACCCTTGATAAGTTTGTCATTTCTTTTAGGATCTTTCACCATTTTACCCACAAGGCTCCTTAAGACAAATGACAAGACTAGGAGTGTTATATCTACTTATTTTTTTAATACATTACCCTCTAGATATAACAGTATAGTTTGGGCGGACTATTGGCGGAAGTGAATCGATTCGAACGATTGAAAGACATCTCTGCCCTTGACGATTTAGTAGATCGCTGGTTTAAGCCACTCACCCACACTTCCATAAAATTTTGATTGATTATTACTTTATAGTTATGATTAGCGTTAAGTAGTGTTAGGTCAACTAGTCATTAGTATATCACAGCTTAACTAATGAAAAAACCTATTAGCACTTTCGATGGTTACTTCTATAATCTGTGTGTTAGATTTACATAATCAATCTTCTGCATAACCAGAATAGGGTTACTCCCATCTATAAGCGTTGGTACCATTACTTATAGAGCAGGTGGTTAATTCCACACGAACTGAGAAAGTTTGCTGTATCTAAACGAGTTAGACCTGAAGCATCTGGAGTCTATTTTGCTTCTTTAACATTATTTCTTATTCACAATGTTTTATAACTTTACGTGTATTATATAGAACACTTTTTTGTAGAAGTAAAGACAATTTATTATTTATTTTTAAGAATTTTATAACTACATTTTAAAATATCGTCAAAATATAATAGTGATAACACGTCTTTTCTTCCTTCTCTTGTGTACTTATGATGTAACGCTTCTTTTGGATTCGTAACTTTTGTATCATCACAAATCTTTTCACATAACTTTACCAATTCTTTTCGATCGACAGCATAGAATTGATCTTCTTTTTGATTGTGGAAAACTATATAATCTGCTTTTCCATATAACCAACCATTGTCACCACGTACGTTTTTAAATTCAATCCATACATAATTTGGGTTAGAATCTGAATCCATACGACTCCGTTTTTTACTAGCTTTTACATCTATGTTTATATTCTTATGTGATTTCGGATGATATACAACAAAATCTATGTGTTGATATTGTTCTTCTATTGTTGCAGGCCTGTATTCACGATTGTTCTTCTTTAACCAATCTTCAAATAAATCTTCTGCCTTTTTACCGACAAAAGCTGATTCTCCAAGTTGATCTTTTTCGTTTACGTACATTATTCCTCTATCTGGCAATTGACCTGTAAAATCTGTGGGTAGTAATTGAAGATCATAACAATTCTATATCTTAAACCATATGAAATAACTTCACATTTTGCTTGACCAGTAGGAATTCCCGATGAAATAATATCAGGGAAGAAGATTTGACCGTGATTCCATATATTCCAGATATTGTTAAACCACGTATTCTTGATCCTGAAGTATAATGCGTTATCTGAACTACACTTTTTACTAGGACATCCTTTAGCACCCCATAATCCATCTTCAAGTTCAACGGAATCAGATAAATATATAGTTTCTACCTTTTTGGTACTATAATAGTATACTACATCGAATGTAAACTCAAGAAAACATAACGCTATATATAAAGAGCCAATAGTAGCACAAATCATATATAAAGCACGTTTCCAGAAAAAATCACCATATTTATCATAACAGTATTTTTTCCATTTTTTACTATACCAATTTCTTACTGGAGTACAAAAGTTCCAGAATTTTTTAAATGGTATAATAAAACAATTCTCTATAAATTTAAAAATTGTATACATGAAACTAATTGTATATTTAATCTTTTCCATCATCAAATAATTCCTTAGCTAATTCCCCATTATGACTTTTTAGTATCAATAACTCACCACTTACATCTTGTAAATCACTGTGTACATCTTTATATTGATTAAACAGTTCATCTAGCGTGTCTTTCATTAAATCATATGTTGGTTTTTCAATGTTACCATCATGAACCATAAAAGTGAAGTAATCACTTAATTGACCATACAAATGTTCAGTATGTTCATAATGTGTATCTGGATATTTTACTCTTACCATTTTATTTTTCCTTTACGCTATTTCACCACAGACATCATCGACTGTTATTATATAATCGAAGTAAAAGTCCTTAGTTTCTTTATCATAACAAATCCAAAACGCAGGTCTTTCACTATTATTATGTAACATTTCATCTACTAATTTTGGTCTCAAATGAGCTTTGATGAATCCTGGAAGACCACGAGCACCTTTGATTGGATCATACTGGTCTTTACAAAATTCTTCTATTTCACGATCACTCATTTGAATGCACATATCTTCTTCATATGCTTTAGAAAGATTGTTTATTTCTCTTCTAACGATCTTTTGAATAGTTTCCATAGATAAACGTTTAAAATGAAAAATATTCTCTCTACCGTTGAATCTGTTAAGTAATTCTGAGCGATAAGTTTTACACAATTCTTCATTAGCTTTTTCTTTAGATTCTTCATCAGTCAGACTTGTATCAAGATAATACTTTTGACCAATGTTTGAAGTCATTACAATTATAGCTTCTGAAAAATCTACTGTACGTCCTATGTTATCTGTTAAACGACCATCAGAAAGAATTTGTAAAAAGATATTAAATACATCTGGATGTGCCTTTTCTATCTCATCAAACAAATATACTCCCATAGGATTTTTACGTACTGTATTGGTTAAGATACCACCACATTCAAAGCCTTCATATCCTGGAGGTGCACCGATTAACTTAGCTACAGCGTGTTTCTCCATATATTCAGACATATCAAAACGAATCAATGTCTTTTCATCACCAAATAGATTTTTAGCCAAAGATTTAGACAAAAAAGTCTTACCACATCCCGAAGGACCTAGGAACAAGAAACTAGCTGCTGGTCCATTGTCTTTATTTTTATCTAATTTAGCAACTTTTATGGCATCGGCGACTCTTTTCACAATATCGTCTTGACCATATACATCTTTTAAAAGATTAGATTCGAGACTTACTAATGATTCAATCTCATTTTCATCCAATTTAGCGGAAGATATACCTGAGATTTTACTAAAGGAATCCATTAGGTGTAATTTATCTAAAGCTAATCCATTGTTTATACTTTTGATTAACTCTTGATATCTGTGTTTATTGTTCTTTAGTTGATCATTTATTTGTTTAAGCTGTTGCTTAAGCTCTTGTACTTCTTTGGTATCAAATCCAGCTTTCATCATACTTTTGAAATCAACAACACCTTTATCAACAGCAGATTCCAAATTAGATTCAGTCTCATTTTGCTTTTCTTTGGCCTTTTCTAATTCTTCGGTGTATTTAAGGCGTAATACTTCACCTTCTGATTGTTCTTTAGCAAGTTTCTGGATTTCAAGTTTAGTGTTCATCCAATCTTCATAACTAGCATTATAAATTTCTTGCAGTTGTTTCTTTTCTTCTTCATTTGTAGAAGCTAAAATTTTATTCATAAGCTCTATTAAAGCTGGATGTTGTTTGTTTACTGATTGTTTATAAGCGGCTAAAGCTCTATCTAACAAAGCAATAGTTCTAGCTGGTTGTGTAATTCCTAAACCGTAATCTTCACGATATTTTGTGGTTAAACGAATAGCTTCTTTAATAGTTTCTTCACTTATTCCTATACCGTGATATTCAATTAGTTCTTTAGATGCTTCTTTAACAACATCTTCTAATTTTTGACCTGATAATTCCTTCACGTCATATAATGTATAAAAGTCATTAATTCTATAATTTGTCGTATATACACTATTCAATTGATCATCGTTTACTTCCATTATAACTTGAAATAAATTAGATTTATCAGCATTATTAAGTGTATTTATAAAATGTAGATTACCAGAATTTTTTGCACCTTCTAAGAAGTTATAAGCGTCTAAAATAACAAGAACAGAATTAGGTGTCTTTTCTAAATTTCTTATAACCTGTTGAAATTCCTTGTTTATTTGTTCATTATCCCCACTAGAGAATAAATCATCTACATCTAACACAAAAAATTGCTTGGATAAGATATCAAAAGAAGTATCATCCTTTTCTTTTAATTGCTGCAATCCAATTAGTAATGATGTAACACCTACACCTCTTGGACCAGTAATAAGAAGAGAGTTATTTTTCTTTCTACACAAAATAGAAGAAATACGTTCCAAATCTGTATCCCTGTTTACCAATTTGAAGTTAGGGAACATTTTCAAAAAATCTTGACTTGCAATAGTTTTCATTTATCTTACACTTTCTATAGTATCTGGTTCATGACAAGTGTAAAAATAACACCTGCCACGAAACCAAATATAAACCACAACCCATTTTTCACCGTTAAATACCTTTGAAAATAGACTTAGATGTATCCTTTTTCTCTTTTTTAGGTGCCTTCTTTTCATCAATGGTATCAGCGGTTACAGCTACAAAATCTGCAGTATCCTCTTGAACATCCTTAGATAATTTTTCTAATTCATCAAGGTTATCACGCATTGTCTTAATAGCGTCACGAGTAATTTCAGTTGCTTGACGTTGTGTATCACCAAATTCAACTAGATCTTGTAATGTTTTTTCAAGTTCAATGTTAACATCATCACGACCTGTTGCAATTCGAATACTTTCTTTTTTAGCCACATCATTAGTAACGTTGGCCATTTGTGTAAGTGTATCAGATGCCATAACTTGAGATTCGTTGATAGCAGCACTGTTTACGGCAGTTAATACTACAGATAATTGAGATGCTACAGAAGCAATACCTCTTGAGTGCATTGTAGCTGCTGATTGTGATTGGTTTTTAGTAGCTGCTTGCATATTACGGAGTTTGATCTCTTCCATAGACAACTCACCATATGTTTGCATAGTATCAACGGTAGATTGACTAACAGTATCAATGAACTCATCAAGATCACGCTTTTCCTTATCAAGTTTCATTTTTTCAATTTGACTTGTGGGTTCAGGGGTATTCATTAAAGTTTCACGTTTTGTTTTATTTGCTTCTTCTGCCTTTTTAGTACCATCATTTAAAACAGCATAGATTTGTTGCATTTGAGAATTATTGTCAGTTAAACCCTCAATTTGTTGATTCATAAGTTCAAGATGTTTACGAATCTCACCAAAGCGTTCTTTACCTGAATTAATGAATTGAAGAGCAGATTGTACCAAATCAGCTTGTCTTTGTACATGTTGTTCTGAATTAAGATCAAGCAATTCTTTAAGTTTCTGAGCTTCAAACGAATATTCTGTAGAATTATTAATGTTTTCAATCTCTAACAGTAATTTATCACGTTCTTTGGTGCATTTACTAACATTATCAAATACTTCAGCAATTTTAATTTCATTTTCTTGAATTTGCGCTTTAGATTCTGGTTTAATATTACCAAAACCAAAGAAAGATTTGTTTTCAGCTAAAATTACATTTTCCTTACGTAATTCTGCCATCAAATTCTCACCTTCATTGATAGTTTTGTTTAAGTCGATTATTCTATCTTGTTTATCTCTAGCGTTAGCTTTATCTTGTTGAATTTTTTGAAGGACAGAACGAGTTTCACCATTTTTCCGAAGTGTATATAGAGCATCCGTAATATCAGTCAATGGTTTAATTTTATTAATGAAGTCATTCAAATCGTTATTGAAATCACCGTAAACCTTTTGTAATTCAGAAAAAGTACCAGTATCTGTCATTTCAATACGTTGTTTAGACATTGTTTCAGAAATTGATTGCAAATACTCTTTAAACTGCTCAAACTCTTTGATACGGGTACGATCAGATTCTTTGTCATTAGTAAATTCAAGAGCTTTACTAACTTGGTTTACTTTTTCTTCTAATTCTACATCATCTGCCATAATGATAGAATAAAAGGTATTTGTTTCTATTCCAATCTCTTCTTTTTCTTCTTCCCTATTTCTTCTACGAATTGCAATTCTAGAAGATTCTTTTTGTGTTTCTGCTAATTTTTGCTTTGTAGCTTCAGTCATTTGTAATGTTCCTTTCTTATTAATACCATAAATCTCTTACATTTTTACTAAACCATCTGTTAAAATTATCCACGCAACTGTTGAACGCAATGTAATTTATCTGTCCTTTATCCAAAGTTTGTTTGAGTTTATTGATTTGGTTTTCGCTCAAGTATTTTTCTGGATTAGGAAATTCGTGTTCACAATAATCATAGTTTATAATCAATTCTAGTTGCTTGATTCTATTAACTAGTTCTTTTTGCCAAGATGACATAGATTTATATCTAGTTGGATGACCACAAGTTTTCATTTGAAATACCTTCAATCTTGGTAATAGCCATTTATAAAATGTGTCATCGATGTTCCATATCTCTCTATCGTCAAAGCCCCTAAGCATTCTTTGAAAAAACCACATAATTCTATGTTTCACCATTCTCAACGGATTCACGATGTTATAAATCCATAAATCTAAAATAAATTCTTTCATATTAGTTACTTAGTTCCTTTCTTCATTTGTTTTATCCCAAGGCGTCATTATAGTTATGCAATAATCATCTGAATCTTCATTAGGGATATATTTGTTAGCTATGTTATAAACATCATCTTTTGTGATACTATAAATAAGTTCTTTTGTTTCTTCAAAAGTCTTAAATTCTAATCCAAACAAAGCACGTATACCATTTGAAGTAGCTAAACTCGAACAAGAATCATGTTTTGATGACAATCCATACGTTACAGAATTTTTAGCCTTCATAAGTTCATCGTCTGAAATGTTTTCTTTGACAGAAGACAAAACGTTTTTAGACAATTGTATCGCTTTATCTATGTTTCTTTCCTCTAGAGAAGCGTGTACTCCAATAAAACCGTTTTCAACCATAGTATGTGTTATAAGACTAACTTGATATGCTAAACCGTGTTTTTCTCGAATTTCTTGGAATAATCTACAAGACATTCCACCATCTAAAATATTAGCTAAAATCGTATAGGTCATTTTGTCTTTATCCGAATCCATCATAGTTATGCCTTTAGTACCTATAATAAATTGAGATTGACTAAAAATGTTTTGCTTTTTAGCTTTTATATTTTTGAAACTATTTTCTTTTTGAGTATAAAACTTTGTTTCTCTAAAACCTTTTTTGAAACTAGCTCTAACATAATCTACAAACTCATCGTGATTTATGTTTCCACAAGCAGAGATTACAATATTTTCAGGAGTATACCATTTATTGAAATAATTTCTTAAATCATCTTGTGTAAACGAAGATATGTTTTCTTGTGGACCAAGTATACTTCTAGAAATAGGATCACCTTTGTAAGCATTCTCCATATAAAATCTAAACATTTCACTTGTTGGATCGTTTTCGTACATAGCAATCTCTTGCATAATAACTGCACGTTCTCGTTCAATTTCTTCTTCTGGAAAGACAGAATTTTGAATAACATCAGCTAAAAAATCTACACCATATTTCCAGTAATCTTGTAAAAGACTTGTATGAACAACTGTTTCTTCTATAGAAGTATAAGCATTACATTCACCACCTAATTTTTCAATATAATCAGATAACTGTAAAGCCGATCTTGTTTGTGTTCCCTTGAATACCATATGCTCTAAAAAATGACTTAAACCGTTTTCTTCATCAGATTCGTTTATAAGTCCTGTTTTAATCCACGCACCAATAAACACTTTGTTAAAATCTGCGTTTTGAGTAACGACTGTAAGACCATCTTCTAATCTAGTAACATTTACATTTTCGTTTTTCATATTATTTCCTTTCTTTCAAACAATGCGAATTATACAACGTTTATATAGTAAAGTAAAGTCAATTTTCAACCAAATTCTTAAAAAATGTGTTGAAATTTTCTGTTTTTGTTAAAACTTTATCTATTAAATCTGATAACCCTTCTTTTTCAATTTCCTCGATGGCATTTAGATTTCCAGAGTTTAATACTGTATAAACCTTTGTTTTATGCTTCCTTATTTCTTTTAGCAAAGGGATTACATTCGTGTCACATAAATCAAAATCTGTTATAAATAAATCCGCAAGTTTCAACACACCTATATTTTCAATGAGGTCTTCAACACAAGAAAAGCAAAAAGGTTGATATCCATACTTCTTACCAATTAAACATAGAGTACTAACAACACAATGTTCATCCTCTAATATGATTAATATTTTACTCATTGATTTCATTATTTTTCTCTTCATTTACTTTTTGAAAAACAACTGTATTTCGTTCATCTAAATAAACTAATTCCAATTGATCCAACCTATAACCTGTATGAACAGTAACTAGTGCGTTCTTTGGAAGATGTTCCAACAATTAAATTAGTTCTTTCACTCTTGTTATTTTCTTTTTCATTTTTTTTTGTTCCTTTCATATCTTATTTAATACTTTAAGTGTTCCGTATGACAATTCAAAATCTATTTCTTTGTTTATGTCACATGCAATCAAATAATAATGCTTATCATACGATTCTATGCCTTCTGACAAATCAATTAAATCAAATTTAACATCTTTTAACCCAAGTTGATTTTCTTTATCACATTTCTTTTTAAAATCAAAAAAGTCCATAACAATTTTATGTTTCTCAATGTTTTTCTTTGTAACTAATATGTAATCAGATAAACAAGGACCATATTTCTTAAGTATATACTCAAAATACCTTTGTTGTCTTTCTGGAACACGGTCTTTATATACATATCTATCTCCAAAACTATTGATAGAGAACGTATGTATATTTTGCCATTCGAATATACGTCTTTTACTTTCGAGAAAATCTTTAATGAAGAGATCTAACCAATATTTGTTGTTTATTTTGAAATCCATTGAGATATTCTTTCAACAATAAACTTTAAAACAACAGCAGATACAAAAGCCAGTACAAATTGCTCTTCTGTTGATGTAAAATATCCGTGTTGTTTTGTGTATTCTAATAAATATAATATGGACCCTATACAGATGATAAGTGTAGATTTACTCATCTCTTTCTTTTTAACTTTAGGTTTAGGCTCAAAATATTCGTTGTTATTTGTTTTTTGATCTTGTGGATCTTCAGTATATCTTAAATACATTACTTTTCTCCTTTCTTTCATCTTATACACACATTATAACACAAAAATGGAAAAAAGTAAAGTCAAAAAACAATGTTATTTCTTTTTAGAATCAATTTGTGCTAAACATTTTCTAAGCATAGGACCAATAACATTATACCTTTTCTGTTGATTACTATTCTTTGGATATGATATTTTACCAACTTCAATGTCCCCGTATTCGTTTAACATAAATTCTGCTGTTTCTCTATCTAAACAAACGAGCAATTTAACCATTGTTTTAGCTAATTCATTCGAAGTTCTTTTGTCAAATAAAATGTCTAGGATCATTGTATTTGTATTCATAATTCTTGCTTCAAGTTCTTGTATCTTTTTTGTTTTTCCAAATAACATTTTTTTCTCCTTTATCCGTATATTTGTTTATTAATTCGTTTAACCCAACCTTTGTTAAGTTCAATGACATTTATGTCTGGAAGATTCTTTTGTGCCATTTTGAAAGCTGCGACAGAGTGTGTTGCTACAATTATCTGTACCCTATCTCCCCACACCCTAGCAAACTCATAGAACCAATCAAATAAACCAAATTGCATATTTATGGCCATTGAGTTTTCTGGTTCATCTGCAGTTATCAAAAGTGTTTTTACGTCAATATCTCCATTGTAATCTTCTTTCAGAGTTTTTAATTCCTCTGGGGTAAACATATAATTCTGTTGAACATAGTTGATAAAATGATCGTGATAAGATTTTCTTCCTTCACCACGACTTTGAAAATTAGCCATAACTCTTGTCTTAAAATCAGACTGTGTATTATATTCAAAGTCGGTTACTTCTTTTAATTCTTCTGGTTTATAACTAAGATATTTACAAACACTGCCTTTTATTTCTACGTTATATCTTTCTTTTATAGTTAGGTGATAATTTTTAATTAAATCTAAATGTTGTTTTTCGGACCAAAAATCACGAGCATATCCAACGTAAGTTTGGATAGATTCTAGGATGGATGTTTTTCCACTAGTGTTCGCCCCAAGAATTAAATTTAATCCTGGTTTGAAATCCATATCACGAATATCACAGAATCTAAATCTAGAATCAGGTCTTAATCTATTTATATGTAAATGCTCAATCATATATTTTCTTTACTATCTATTGAACCACGCAACAAAATCAAAATTTACTTTCTTTTGATCAGCAATTTTATCTAATGATATGCTTTTATCTTGATATAAAAGTCTATCTCCACTAGCTTTAATTACTGGAACACCAACTCCATCATAATCAGTAAAAGCTTCCATTTTTATACCTTCTACAAATTCCTCCATAGGAATTAAATCAAAATCAATAGAAGAAACTCCTAAGTGTTCTAATGGAAGCCAGCAGATTTTTTTCAACTCTTCAATTTGCTCTTCCTGCTTTTTAACCATTTTTGTATTTTCGTAGTCATAATTAGCAGATTCAAATTCACAAAGCAGTGTGTTTGTGTCACCCACAACTTCTATCGGTCTAGCAAAGATTCTGTGGTCTGAATCAAAATCACAGGTTGACATATCTATTGAAACTGTTTCTATATCTTTAATCATAATTTATATTCCCTTTAAGCAAATAAGCACTTTAAATATGAAAAGACAGTTCTTTCAAATTTCTTTTTCTTTTTGTTAAATTTATAGCCATTTATATAAATATCTTCATTGTCCATATAATTTACTCTTGGTAAAGCAGTTTGAACGTACGTAGGTATATCATATTTTTCAGCTCCTATTTGAATATAAGTATTAGTGGCCACAATACCATTATTACGAATACTAATCACCAGTTCTCTCCTTTAATTTTATTAACCAATTGATATACTTGCAATAAATTCTACCATCTCCACTTCTTTTGAGTTATATAATCGTCAATGATCTTTCTATCTAACCCTTCAAAATTAAAATAATCAAAATAATCATACATTGGTGGATTATCAAAGCCGTCAACAATACAAAAATATGCCATATGACACCATCTACCACTCTTTAACATAACTGCTAAGCATCTATCATCTTCTTTAGGTTCAAAAAATACTTTAGATGCAGGACACCAACCTATTATCATTCCTTTTTGTATATCAGCTGATTTGCTCTGTCCATAAATAGGTGATGATGGATCCCAATTTTCTTGCAGAAATCTATTTCCAGGAATTCTAGGAATCGATTCTCCTTTTGGCAATGTCTCTGTTATGTTATTCATTTAACACCTCGTTTGGTTATTCAAGATCTTCAAAACTCCAGAAATCACGCATATCTTTCCCAATTAAACAGTCTATCGCAAATTTTGGAAAGTGACACCAAGTATTGTCATCAAGCATAATGGCTATATTATCATCATCGTTTCTTTTTCTTGCAAATAGTTTAGACGATGGACACCAACCGATAATCTTGCTTTTGATAAAATCTTTGTTTTCGTACATATCATAGAAATTAATACAAAACTCTCTATTCCAATTCTCAAACAAAAATTGGTTGCTTGGAAGTTTTGGAATTGATTTTCCTTTCTTTGATACATCCATTTTTAATTCCTTTAGTTATATTCTAATCCTAATTGATCACCAATTTCACGTAACCTTTTAGCCATATTTAAAGCGATTTGTAAAACAAACTCAGGAGATTTGTCTTTTAATACTTTCTTTTGCTCCTCTTCCGTTAAGTCGCTAAAGCATAAATTTTGACATTTACCATCACGTTCAATTCTAAAATATATACCATCTAAATTTCTATTTATCATTTGCTTTATCCTTATATTTTTGAAATTAAGTCTTTGTAATGTGAAATGAAGATAGCCAAACTTTCATATGAATCAACACATTTAAACATTTTCATTATATGCTCTTTTACTGCTTTTTCATTTACATAAGCGTAATCTGTACAATCGTGAGCAAATTCGATACAAGCGTAATCTTCATCGTTTATTTGTTCCATTTCTTTTATATGATCAACACTTAAAAAATCGCAATTTCCACTCGTAATTAAACTATATTCTGGACAATAAAATTTATAGGATATATCTTCACCCCATTCAAGTAAATCTTCTTTTGGATCATCTAAGTGAATCAGTACCCACAATTGGCCTTTGTCATCTCTAAATAATCCTTTTCTTTTATGTTTTCTAAAAGTCGTAGCCATCGTTTTCCTTTCATTTGTTCTTATTATATATGAAAATGTTGAAAAAGTAAAGTCATTTTTTAATCATTTTCAATATTTTGTCATGTACACGTTTGCCAAAAAACAAAGGAAATACAAGAAAACCTTCAAAAAAACCAATCCAAAAATATCTATTTATTACATATTCTTTAATCAATTTAAACATTTTTATCTCCTACAATTAAGAACCTGACCAAATTAAAACTTGTTTTTTAGGATTAAACATCTTTTTTATGTGAATTAAATTAAACACATCGTATTCGTATAACCAAGCAGTTGATAAGCACCATTTACTTTCAGAATCGTTTACAAAATTCAACCAAGACAATTGACTTTTAGCAGCACTTTGCAATCTTTCTAATTGTGGTTTTAAAGGCTCTCCATATTCATTTTTTGGGTTAGTAGAATCTTCAAGTAGCAACTGGTTATAAAACTTCTTCACTTTAGATATGTAAAATTCAATAAGAGCATCTAAAATTTCTGGTTTAGCTATCATCAGTTCAGTATCTTCATTATAATATTTTTGAATTTCTTTGTGTTTAAATATCTTTTTTGTGTATTTTGACAATTTAAAATCAGAATTTCTATAAAAAAGTGATTCAGAAACTTCTATGAGTTCTTCTCCACCTATAGCTTTTATTAAATCTCTCCAATACGGTGGTGATACTACTCCAGTTTCATCATTTATATCCCACTCCTCTGGTTCTTCTTCAGTTATTTCCCATAATTGGTTAACATCCATTTTCTTTATTTTTGCTAACTTTTTTCTATCTACAACATGAAGATAATTTCTATATCCCATTTTACTTTTCCTTTCTATAGTATTCGTCTTTTAATATTTTTGTTCCATCATCTAAGTATCAAAATAAAATAATTTAAAATATACATTTTTATTATTTTTTATAGTTCTATATAATAAATATAACAATTAACGAAAGTGTCAAGTATAAAATTAAGTGAATTTGCAAAAAAGAATTCGATCCAATATCAAGCTGCTTATAAAATGTATAAGTCTGGTTTAATCAGTGGTTATCAATTACCAACTGGTACAATAGTAATAACAGAATCTTCAGATGAAACTAAAAAACAAGATTATACAGTGTTATACGCCAGAGTGTCTTCTTCTGAAAACAAATCAAATTTAGATAATCAAGCTGAAAGATTAAAGTTGTTTGCGATTGCCAATGGTTGGAAAATAGATGAAATTGTTAAAGAATGCGGAAGCGGATTAAATGATCATAGACCTAAATTAGAAAAAATTTTTAGAGATAAAAAAGCTACTAGATTGATTGTTGAACACGCTGATCGATTAACTAGATTTGGATTTAATTACTTGAAAATTTTATGTGATCATTTAGAATGTGAATTGATAGTAATCAATCAAGCAGAAGATGAGAAAAGTGATTTAATTCAAGATTTTATATCCATCATAACCT
>CAMESA010000017.1 GCA_945935945.1 uncultured Mollicutes bacterium
AAGATAGTGTAACAATCCGTACAGGTTATAAAACACCTTATAATATTGAATTATTGGAATATATTTCTAAACTTTTGAAATCAAAAAGTAGTAAATATGATGAGATCGTTGTTACGTTAACTGACAACGATGGTAATGAAGTTCTTAAAAAAGGTTATGACAAAAATACTATAGATTCGGCACTTGAGAATTATGAAAACATTGAAAAATCTCTTAAAACAGATAAAAGTCATAAATTATCTGACAGTCATCCAGAAATTAGATGTAATCTAAAATTAGATGGTGTTAAATTTGTAAAAGAGCCTGTTATTTTATACATATCAAGTGGAGATAAACCTTCAAATGTATTTAATTTATCTGACATAGAGCTTGATAAAAATGGTAAAATAGCTGATCCTAGAATTGAAGACCTCGTGTTTAAGGTATTCAACCATGAAATTTCAAAAGAAACTGGTATAGACCAAGATTTTATAAAGATACAAGTGTTCATTGATGGAAATCTTGTAAAAACTTATACAGATAAAACTTCTGAATCAAGTTTGAGAAGAATGTCAAGTGGTGAAAAAAAATATGACATAACAAATACATCATCTATTCAAAAACAATTGAATAACTTAAAAGATAAAATTAAAAGTACAACAGATGAAGAAGAACTTAAAAAGTTAGAGTTTAAAAAAGATATTTTAGGATTTCAGCTCAACCAAGCAAATAGAGAACAGCATAATGATGAGAACAATTTAAGTGGTACTGTTCAAGCATCAGTTGCTAAGTTGTTAGGTACTGATAATCAAGAAAGTAGAGACAAATTAAAAGATAACGAATGGCTATCAAAATATTTGTTAGAGTTATCCGCTTTAACAGATAAAGAAAAAGATTCTTTAGATACTAGAATTAAAAATGACATTGAATCAGATAGAGGGTTTATAAACGGTTTTTATAGAAGTGTAAGTAAAAACAATCGTAGTTTTGAACCACTAACAACTGATCAAATTGCTGACATATATATGAAAATTAAGTTTGGAAAACCTGTTGCCGATAATGATAAAACAAGAAAAGAATTACTTCATAATTTAATTTGGTATGTGTTATCAAATGCTAGGGATGAGAAATTAAGAAACAAATCATTTAAAAATAATAAAGATAACGTGACAAAATATGATAAAATAAGTGATCTTCAAGCTAAACATGATCAAATTAAGTTAGATGGTTTTAACAGTAAAACACAAACTGGAAGACGTGATGCTGATGTTAGAGTAGGGGATAGAGATAAGATTAAACAACAAATCACTAATTTGTTGAACAAACCCGACAATGTTTATGCAAAATCTCAAAAAAGAGAACCAAGAAACATGAATAAAATTGGTGCTATGGAGCGTGGATTAGCTGGATTAAAGAAAAAGATAAATTACTTAGAAGATAAACTTAGAGATACAAGTTTACCAGAAAAGACTTATGAGAAAATAAATTCAGAAAAAATCGATTTAGAAAAACAATATAATGATTTATCACAGCAATATAACAACTTAACTTCAATCGATACCTCAAAAATATATTCAACTGATGGTAAAACAGTCAAAGAGTTAGATCCAAAAGAAGTTCCTATGGACAATTCTTATAAAGTTGATAGATATGAAATACCACAAAAAGAAGCTGTACAAGTAACCCAGTATGATAACGATGGTGCTTATCAATTACATAACCATATTCCTTATCAGGGTGCTGGATTTAACTATAGTGCTGGACCAATTAAAATGACTGGTCAAATTGTGGAAGATACTACAAAAACAGAATTAAATCCGAAATTATTCGAAAACGGTACGTTGATTCCAGAAGTCAGAGATGCTTTGTATAAAATCGCTACAGCGTTCAAAAATTATCTAGACCTTCCTTTTGAAGTAAAAGACATATATTTTACAGGTAGCAATGCAAATTATAATTATACAGATGATAGTGATATAGATTTACACCTTGTATATGATTTTGAACAAGCTGGTGTTAATGCTGAATTGTTATCTAAATATCTTGTTACTGCTAAGAAAGACTTCAATGATAAATATGACATTAAAGTAAAAGGTATACCAGTTGAATTAGGTTGCGAAAATATTTCTGAACCTCTTGTATCTACTGGTGTTTATTCTTTAGGTGCAAATACGTGGGTAATCAAACCTGAAAACGCTGGAATTGAAATACCAGATGTTGATATAAACGCATTTAATGATCTTTCTACACAAATTGATGATACTATAAAAGCACAAAACGCTTCTGCAATTGAAAATTTGTGGAAAACTATACGCTCTCTTAGAAAAGATAGTTTAACAGATGAAGGTGAATTTGGTATGGGTAACATGTTATTCAAAAAGTTACGTAATACAAATTATTTAGATAAATTAAGAAATAGTATGTATGATACTAAAAGTAAAGAATTATCATTAGAATCTTCTGAAAAATTACAAGAAGAAGAGTTAAATAATAAGAAAGATTACTCTGAATACTTAAAAGATTTACAAGATGAGTTAAAATCAGACGAAACTCAAGATCTTTTAACAAACAAATCTCTGATTTCTTATTTAGATGGTTATAAGGACAGAAGTGAAAAGCGTGAAACAAAAGAAAAGAATGGTATGTTAAATGAGGGTTCTTATGTTTCAAAGTCAATTTTAAATAACATGTTAAATTATTTGTATAACAGTATACCTGCAGATATTTCGAAATGGTTGTTAATTACTCCAGATGGGAAGTCTGTATGTAAAATTACATATGATAGTAAAAACAATGTTATTTATAAGTCTATTGTTGAAAGAAAAGAGGTACAACCTGGTGTTTTAAATTATATTGTTAATCCAGAGACAAGAGAAGAAATCACATACGATGAACTTGCTGAGATTTTATGGGCAAATAAAGACTTAGATAGATTCAAAACCAATCCGTTCTTTCAAAGGTTAAAAAATGAATGGACAACAGATCATTCTTCTGCAGTAAACAATGTTGCGAATGATCAAATTAGTGCTATTCATAACTTTAAGAAAAACCAAGAAGAAAAATACAACGTTTGGTATAATAAAAACAAAGAATATTTTGATAACTTTTCTCCAAAAAGTAAAGCGTTACGTCAAAGTGTTTTGAATAACTTATTTAAATTTGGTATTTCTTCTGATATGGATGACTTTGACGGTGATAAACTTAAGAGTACTTTAGATGATATTCAAAGCTTATGCGAAAAAACTGAAGATGAAAGAGGTAGAATAGTTGTTGGTAGTAAAGATCACAACGAAATTTTACGTATATTTAGAGCAATTTTACATACAATTTTTCCTGATGGTAATTATGACAATTTCCTTGAACAATTTTTGATGAAACCTATTTATGAAGACGAGGTTGTTTTTAATACAAAAACTGGTCGCAAAGAAACCATGAGGAAATGGTGGAAAATTTATGCTATCACAGACATACGTGATTGTATAGAAGATGGTAAAGTTGATTTAACAAAAATACGTCTTAATGATATTGTAATTAAAATGCAAGAAGTCAATCCTGATAATAAAAATCTTGAAACAACAAGATTGAATAACTCAAGAACAAGAGATTTTAACTTAATGCAATTTAATAATATATTACAATCTAATGCACGAAACATAAGTGAGCCAAATCCTGAAGAAGACGCTGTAAATATTTTAAAAGCTGATCGTAGTTTTAGGCCATCCGCTGATAAAAGTTATGATTTAGTTCCACTTGATATTGATGAATTCGATGAATACTTGAATAATGCAGCTAATGCTTATGATGTGTTGAAATCTGAAGTTGTCGAATTGAATAAGAAAATTAAACAATTAGATCCAAAAAAAGATAAAAAAGAGATAAACGAATATAGAAGACAACGTGATCGTATGTTAATCCAAATGCTTATTTCTAGATATGGATCAGAAAGTGCAAGATTGAAACTTGGATCAGATGAAATCCTTGTTAAACACCCTAGTACTGGTGAATATCGTAAAAAAGTACCTACAGATGGCCATACGAAAGAAGAAATAGCTGGGAGAGGTTCTCGTCCTATGGATTATATGAAGAAAGTAGAAAGAGGTTGGTAAAATGTCTGAGTTTCGTAAGTTAGTTGAAAATATCTTACGTGAAGGTGATAAAAAAATCTTCAATAGAAACGGTCCTCACTATAATTCAAGTAAGGATGAAGAGGGTGTTTTTAAATTACTAAAGAAAAAATATCCAAACATTATTCAAAACTATACTGACGATAGATTTGTTTCTCCTATTACTCATAGACATTTTCAGCTAGATTTTTATGATCCAGATTCCGACACAGGTTTTAATTATAATAAGCACATCCGACATGGTAGACGAAAATTTGATAAAAACGATCCGAATTGTTTAAAAGATATAAAATGGTTGGAATCTAAAGCTAAACCAGACAGTCTTTATGAAAAAATATTACATACTTGGAGAGATGTTGATCCTATTAAACGTGAAGTTGCTAAGCAATCAGGTTTAAAATATATAGAGTGGTTTAACATAGATGAGTTTTTAAGGTGGTACAATAACCCAGAATTAACTTACGATGAGTATAAATTTGCTCCAGAAAGTATGCAATATGATAGTGACGAATACTTCAAACAAAAAGAGAGACACAGAGATGTTTATGGTAATGATACAGACTATTTAGGTGCATAAAAAGAAAGTTCTATATAAATAATCAGTTAACAACAAGGAATAAAAAATGAGCGAAATTAGAGATAGAATATATAAAATCTTGAAAGAATCAAAAATTTCTTTTATGGAAGACATTGAATCTCAACCAGATTTGTTTGGTGGTGAGGATACATATTATAAAGATGGTAGACAAGCTGTTCGTTTTATGGATGTGCTTGATTTTATGAGTGAAATAGCTCCAGATTTAGACTACACTGGGGATAAGCAAACAAAAGATTTATACTGGATGATTTATGATACATCTACTGGTTCTATTGATTCTAATAAAGTAGCTGATATTGAATCTAAATTAACAAAAAGATTTGGTGAAGGTGCTGTTACGGTAAGACTTGCTAACTCTCAATATGCTCCAGAAATAAAAAGAATCTATATTGGTTTTGTTGATGTAGCTGATGTTGAAGATGATAGTATAGAAGAAGCTGCTGGATTGTTAAAAAAAGGACAAAGAGTAAGAATAAAAGATACCGCTGAGAATTTTCCTGGTGAAGAAGGTGTTATCGTTGCCATTAGATCTACTGCTATGTCTGGTACTCCATTCTATAGTGTTAAGTTAGATAGTGGTGAACCTTACGATGTTGTTGCTGATCAAGTTGAACCTGCTGGATTAGAAGAAGGTTGGAAAGATAACTTAAAGAAAGGTGTAGCTACTTTAGGTGTTGCTGGTGCATTAGCTGGAAATGCTATGGCTCATGATCCTATGTATGATGGTGCAACAAGACCGTTTGATGATACAAATATGACTGTTCAACAAGCACAGCAATTATCTGATGAAGAAGATAAAGCCACTGTGCTACCTAACGGAATGATTAAAGATCAATATGGTAATGAATGGACTAAAGAAGATTGGAAAAAATTGATGCGTGGTGAAGATCCTTTTGCTGATAACGATGATGTTCATGAAGGAGTAAATGAAGCTGTAGAAAGTCCTGCTGTTGAAGAAGTTAAAGATAGACTTTCGAAAGAATTCGTTGATCTTGAAGTTACAGGCCCTACTTATGACAAGTACGATCCTGAAAGTCCAAGAGAGGGTAAAGAAGAATATTACATTCAAGTACCTGAAGAGTTTTATGAAGGGAGTTATTTAGAAAAAATGCTTCGAGAAGTTGAATCTAAACATCCTGAATTCGAATATGAAGGAAGAGATTTTAGTGATAAATATTGGTTTGCTATAAATATGTGAGAGTTAAAATGAGTGAAATTAGAGAACGTATATTAAAATTGTTGAAAGAGTCTCCAATAGATTATGTTGGAACTGTATCTGAAGACAATAACGGTAACATTGATGTATTGACTATGGATATTCCGTTGTTTTTGCGTTTACTTGAGTATGCAAAAGAAGATGCTAAAACAGATTTAGATCTACATTATGTTACAGAAAATGCTTTAAAATGTATGCAAGGTAAAGATAAACTTTCTATGGATTGTTATGAGAATATAATCCCATCAGAAGAACAGCAATCACAAGAAAAATCAGAAGAAAAGTGGGAAATGGATAACTAAAGATAATAAGGAATAGTTAAAATGGCTGATTTTGGTCCAATACGTAAAATAGTAGAGCAAGCATTAGCGTTAGACTTAGCTAATCCAAACTTTTCAATATCTCAAAAAGAAAGTTTATTAAGAGATGCTGCTATTTCATTGGGAACATTAGATTATTTTAGAACGTTTCCTATGAAGACTGTTTACGTTACAACATATAATACTTCTGGTGGTGGTCAAACTACGTTTAATTGGGCTGGTCTTACTCCTCCTTATACTGATAATGGTGGTATGTATATTCCTTTTAATGATATTCTTACAAAAGGGAATCCATCAGTACCAGAGGATCAATTAGAAAATGCGTACTTTTTGGGTGTCTTTCGTATTGAGCGTCCTTATTGGTCAAACTACTCAAATCCGAGTTTATGGGAGAAACAAATGTTCGGATTCCAAGTAAGTTCTACGAATTTTGACTTGATGTCTAATATTTTGAGTAATACTTATGATGAGATTTCGACTGGTCAACCTGTTCATCACATCAATAGGACACAAAACAGAGTGGAGATTCTGGCTCCTTGGGGTTTTGGGCAATTGGCCTTATATGGAGCTATAGGATTTACTTCTCCTGAATATGTTGAGTATTCTAAGGTAGATTATTTATGCAAATTTATTTCACTTAGATTTATTGAGTCGATTATTCAAGCTCGTGATGGAGTTAAAGTTAGTGCTGATTTTGAAATTTCTACTGCTGCTTTACAAGATAGATTGAAGAAATTACGTGAAGAAGTCGATTCTATTAAAAACATCACTCCATTAAATTTAGCACAATGGGCATAATAATCGAAATAAATTATTATCTTGTGGATATATTCTCTAAAAACAAGTTCTATTTTATAAATGATACAATTTCAAACAATAAGGAAAAATTAAATGTTACATTCTCTTAGTAAAGTTCAGAATCTGAAGGATCCGTTGAAAATGTTTGACTGCAACTGGGTCATTTCTTTTCCATCTGGCTCTCCTCTCACAAATTTAATTAAAACAGAAGATCTAGAGTTACGTTGTCAAACTTTTGGATTTCCAACATTGACTGGCGATAAAACTGAAGTTGATTGGGGCGGATTCCATAGAGTATATGCTGGTAAACAAACACGTCAAGGTGAATGGCAAGTTACCTTTACTGAAGTTTGGGACTCTACAATTACAGAATGTTTTAAGCAATGGTTAAATATGTATCACAATTATAAAAACGGTACGATTTCTTTACTTGATGCTTACACAGCTACTGTAAATGTTGCTTTGCTCAATCCAGATGTATATGAACCAAAACCAGAAGGTATGGTTAGATACGATTTGAGACTTTATGATGTATTCCCAACAAATGTAAGTTTTCCAAGTATCGAAGCTAGTAGTTCAAATCCAATTACTTTGACAGTTTCATTTAACTATAACTACTTCTTAATGGGTAATGAAATAGACTAATCCCATATGTAACATATTGATTTTAGAGGTATTTCTTAAAAATTGAAATACCTCTTTTTTTTGTCCTTATCTTTTTTATTTATACTGTATATATAGATTATTAGTTTAAATGTTACGGTGCTGGATCTTTGAGATTTGTTTTGAAAAATAAATTTAAGAAGTATTTATACACAAGTTGTTAAAATATAAGTTCTATAAAGTATATTAAAACGTTTTTAAATAAAATAGGACCTATATAAATGAACAAATGGGAAGAACGTCTTTGCGATAAGAATGATAATCGTAAACTTTTAATCGAATCATCTGAATTTACATCTAAAATTAAACTAAATAAGACTTTAAAAGAGTCTTTGATTATGCAATCTGGTAAAAACGGTACTTTGATTGTTAAAAATATTCCT
Organism: uncultured Mollicutes bacterium; assembly: GCA_945935945.1. Next base: position 8,082 of record CAMESA010000017.1, read on the forward strand.
GTTACAATTTTAGACCGTGAAAACTTAAATGGCCGTATTTATTCAACAGAAACAATGAGACAAGCCATCGAAGAAGCTAGAGAGGCAATGGCTGATAAACAAACTTTAGGACAAGCAAACGAACATCCAGAGTCTTCTTTTGTTGCTCCAACAGATGCTTCTCACGTAATCATTAATGCCTACATTAAAGAAAACGTAAACATTGTTGTAGATGGTAAAAGGGAACGCCATAATGTGTTATTTACAGATTGGGAAGTATTAAACACAACTCACGGTAAGGATTTGAGAGCTCTTTTTGAAGCTGAATGTTCATTTGGTACTTCAATTCGTGGTGTTGGTGAACTTTCTGGAAAGATGGTGCAGAATTACTCGTTCATTTCAGTTGATGGTGTAGGAAATCCATCTTCTTCTACCTATACACGTATGCCTGTATCTGAATCTGTAAAAGTTGAATTTAAGGATGCTAACGAATTAAAAGAAAATTATACAGTTATGTCTTCTTCTACTAATGTTGTTCGTGATCTTTCTCAAGCAGGTATTTTACAACAAAAATTAAATGCAAATCCTTATGGCACTATTACAAAAACTTCTACAAAAGTTGATCAAGAAACAGATCCTAAAACTGGTGCTCAAACTTCAATTACAACAGTTGAGGCTGATACAGAAGATGAAGTTAACGATTTAGCAACTGCTTTTAAGATGGCTCAAAGAGCTATGACAAATGGTATTGCTAAAGTAAGCAGTGTAACCATTGAAGCTAATGAAGATGAAGATGAACAAGGGAATAAAACAGAATCTGCAGATGATGGTTTAGAAGCATATGTTCCTGAGTCTACTGAAATTAAAGAAGGACAAGTTGTTGCTCAAGGTCAACCTGAAGGTATTGAATTCTTAAAAAGACTTGATGATAAAGGTCGTTATATGTTTTTAAGTAGAATGCAAACTGATTGTAAGTACTTCTTAGATGGACATGAACATAATAAGTTTCTATGGGCTGAAAATCCTGAAAAACAAATAGAATATATGAAATGGTTATATAATTCTTTCCCTGACGATAAAAAACCGCAATGGATTTCGATGGAAGAAATAGAAGATTATGAAAGACAAATGGTTGGTAAAGGTAAAGAAGACTATAGTCGTGATGATATTTATGCTACGGAATCTGCTATAACTGAATCTAAAAAAGAAGAAGAACCTAAAGATCCGAATGAGGGTAGACAATATATTTTGAAGATCAAGAATAATGACCCTGATATGAAGGAAGATTCTGATAATGCTCCTGAATTTGTTGCGATGAGGGGTAATGCTATCAGATTTACAAAAGATCCTAAAAAAGCTCTTCATTTTACACAAGGTATGGAAGAATCTGGTGTTGTTCACTGTTCAAATATTAAAAAATTACTTGCTGATATGGGTTATGGTGAGCAAAATCTTGAAAAATGGTATAAGAGAGACAATGGTGAAGTTGCTCCTGAAAAAGAAGGTATTAAAGGTGGATTAGTTGGGGGTACTGCAGGAGCTGTTCTTGGCGGTGCTGTTGCTGGTCCGTTAGGTGCTTTAGGTGGTGCTGCTTCTGGTTATAGTTTAGGTAGTAATATTGGTGATGATTTAAGTGATTCTAAAGAAGAAAGTACACAATTGACAGAAGATGGTAATACTAAATATTCTGCTACGATTGAACTTGTAAATAAGGCAGGGTTACCAGACATGAAGTCTTTATCAATTTCTTCTACAGATCTTGATGGTGCATTGAGAGAAGTCGGTAATCATTATCAACAACAATTAGCTAGTAATGATGTATCTAATGTAAAAGGAGTTAAATTAGTAGATAATCAAACTGGTGAAAAATATAATTATGATCCTAAAAGTAATCAATTGATTCCTGAGGATGGAAACAAGGTACAGCAACAAATTCAACCTGTAGAAGAACCTAAGTTTATGGATCCTGAAAATGTTGAATTAGGAGTAAAGGAGGAATCAACAAATGGTGAAATTAAACAAAATGACAAAACTTTGGATATGGATATTGATGATAACACCCATGTTGAAAAGGAGTTTGATACGCAAGCTCAAGCGTCTGTGGCTAAAGCTGGGATTGAGTCTGGGAAACTTTCTGGCGATGTTTTATTAAGTGATGCTGTTAAACCAGGTTGGTATGTAGCTCATGATAAGATTGGTATATCTGGTCCATATGAAACTCGTGAAGCTTGTATGGAAGGATTAGAAGACTATAAAGATCAAGTTTCTGTTTATGAAGTTACAGAAAATGATTTGAATGAAGTATTGTTTAAAAATCCTAGTAAACCTTCTGACGACTATGTAGAAAAACCATTAGAAGAAGATTATTTCTCTTATAATGAAATAACTCCTAGGGATGGTGATAAAGGCGGATATAGTTTCAATGGTAAGAATTATAATATTTCAGCATATAGATTAGACGATTCTTCTTGGGAGATGAGAGTTTCTAGCAAAAATGGTAATCCAGTTACACAATGGCATAAAGTAGAATGCAACAGTGATGAAGAATTGTTTGATACGGTTTCAAAAGCATTTGATATTCTTGATAACAATGTTTCTAATGGATATGCTGCAGAATCATTTGATGAAGAAGATGATGAAACAATCGACTTAACAAAACCTTGGAATATAACTTTGTATAATCCACATGACAACAATGTCTACTTCAATTTTCAAGAACAAGATGATGGTAATGTAAAAGTCACTTATAGTTTTAAAGCTAGTGTTGATGATTACGAAACAGATTCTGAAATTGTGTCTTATGAAAATGCTAAAAATTTAATGGGTAAACTTAACAATTGGCATTCTGATCCTAATTTTGAAGGATTTGAATCTGTAAATGAATCTTCTTTAGTTCCAGTTCGTTTTTCAAATATCAAATGGGATGAAAAAGATGCTGTTTATCGTATGTTTGAAGATATTGAAAAAGATATGCAGATCAGCCATATTGAACCAGATGTAAATAACGCAAATATTTTAGTTGAATATTTTGAGAATTATATGAATGATCTTAATAATGCATCAGTTTCATATAATGTTAATCCATCTGATATAAAGGAATCTGCTAATTATCAAGAAGAAATCATCAAACTTTACAACGAAGATAACAATAGACAATATCCTAGAATTGAATCAGCTGATATAAACCTTGGATAATTTGAAAAGGATTAAAAAACGACTTATTCACTTTGATTGTCACAGTTTAGTTATTATTTGTGAACTCAAAGGACATTTTCCTGGTTTTCTTTGTGGAACTGAAGACCCTAGTTATATTGAGGAGCAATTAGCAAAAGGGTGAAAAATACCATATAGAAAAATTGTCACTTGGTTTTGAAAAATCAGAGGTTATTAAGAGTTTGACAGCGAATAGTGTTTTTGACAATTAGTATTTTGCAAGACAGTTTGGTGTATCCCAGTTGTGTGCTTTGTCGGAAGCCAATTCTGGTTTGCTGGATTATGTACGGCATTCGCTTACAATGCTATGTTTTAAGTGAATATGAAGCCGTTTAAGAAAATTCTCGTGTTACCTGCAAACTGGGGAGAATTTTGGCAAGGGTGTCTATGTGTGTATGCTCTTTTGTCAATTTAATTAAAAAAAATAATCTTATGTAACAACGATTTAATAAATAAGTAAGTTCTATATGTTTAGATGATAAGTTGTTTATTGTCTGTTTAATCAACTAGAATTTATAAGGAAATTTTAAAATGACAAAAGAAGAAATGTTGAAAATGCTGAAAGAAAATGCATTGAACGTTAAAAAGGCTGAAGACACAATTGAAAACATCAATGCTAAAGAAGTTGATGGTGTCAATAAAGCTGAAGGAATTCAAGGCTTGGATTCTGAATTACCTACTCAGAAAGAAGTAGAAAAATATGTCGCTAAAGACGAAGGTCCGATGATCCCTGTTGATAAAGATGGTGTTTCTAAAAACGGTGGTGACGATGACCGTATGGAAGCTGATAAAGTAGAAGCTGAAAAGAAAAAAGAAGACAATAGTATGAAAGATGTTATCAACGTTTCTTCTCGTAAGGTTGAAGAATCTGCAGAAGTAAACAACGAACTTTTGTCTCAACTTCAAGAAGCTGCTATTCGTGAAGAACAATACAAAGCTAAAATCGCTAAAATCAATGGTCTTTGCGAAAAAGCTTTGAAAACACAAGCAGAATCAATCACAAAAGAACATGCAAAAGAAGTTTATAAAATCTTCGAGTCTGTGATTGTTGAAGGTGAGAAGTTTGAAAAAGAACTGAAAGAAAGTGCTGCTAAAAACAAGAAATTGTACATGACTGCAAAAAAACTTTATGAAGGTTCTAACAAACTGAATAAGATCTTGCTGGAAGCTGTTAAAAAAGCTCAACCAGAAAGAAAAATGACAAGATATTCAACACCTGCTTATCGTGTTGCAATGTCTGCGTCGAAATAATTTAGTTAATTATTCAAACGATTCGAAGGAGTTGGATTTCACGATCTAACTCCTTTTTTTTTAAGGAGGACCATATGTGTATCATAAAAACGTTTTTAAGCCTATTTAAGAAGGATTCAGATAAAAAAGAGGAAGTTATAAAGGAGAAACCAAAAATGCTTACGTATGACCAATTATTGAAGATTAACGGCAATAAAAATCCTGATATGTGTAAATACTACATCGATGCCTTAAACAAAATACTTCCAGAATATAAAATTAATACAAAATTAAGATTGTGTCATTTTCTAGCTCAAATACTCCATGAAAGCGGGAATTTGAAATATAAATCTGAAAACTTGAATTATTCCGCTAAAGCTTTACGTTCTGTTTTTGGTAAATATTTTAAAACAGATGAGATCGCTAACCAATACGCAAGAAAACCAGAGAAAATAGCCAATCGAGTATATGCTAACCGTATGGGAAATGGTGATGAAGCAAGTGGTGATGGATGGTTAAGAAGAGGTAGAGGATTGATTCAATTAACTGGAACAGATAATTATAAAGCTTGTACCAAGGCATTAAATGTAGATTTGATGAAAAACCCAGATTTGATTATATCTAACGCAGAAATTTGTATGAAAACAGCTTGCTGGTTTTGGAGTTCTAAAAAATTAAATGAATTGGCAGATAAAGATGATATTATAAACATTACAAAAAGAATAAATGGCGGATTAAATGGAATTGAATCTAGAAAAGAACTACTCTCAAGAGCAAAAGATGTATTGTATATATAAACATGTTTTTCCGAATGGTAAAGTTTATATAGGTCAAACTTGTCAAAAACCAGAAAGAAGATGGAAAAACGGAGAAGGTTATGTTGAATCTGTTCTTCTGTACAATGCTATAAAGAAATATGGTTGGGAAAGTGTTAGTCATGAAATATTGTATACAAATTTATCACAAGACGAAGCAAATTATTTAGAAAAGAAACTTATCGGTGATGTATATAAGAGTAATCTTCGTGAAAATGGATATAATATTGATGATGGTGGGTCAGGTTCTAATTCAACTAAAGGAACTCATTGGTATAATAATGGTATAATTGAAAAAAGATTTAAATTTCCACCAAGCGAAGAATGGAAGTTAGGTCAACTTCCATCTAATCGTAAGAATAGATGTAAAGTTCGAATAGTAAATGGAAAAGAATACGAATCTCTAAAAATGGTAATGCAAGAACTTAACGTAAGTAAAAATAAAGCAAGATTATTATGTGGAATGAGAACATTGAAAGATAATCGAATAAAAATAGTTATAAATGGGATTGAGTATGAATCTATACAAGAA
>CAMESA010000018.1 GCA_945935945.1 uncultured Mollicutes bacterium
TGCTGAATTGATTGATGGAAAATTTTATGGTTTAGGAAATTATGTTGCAAAAGCTAATGCAAAATATATTTTCAATAATGATGAAATTTTAATTACTTCTTCTTTTACTGATAGCGAAAGATATGCAACTGCAAACTTAAAATTAACATTGAACTTTGATGCTGAAACTAAGGTTTTAAGTAGCTATAAATTTGAAGAAAATGTCAAAAACCTTGCAGAATCCGCATTAAATTTCCAATATTCAATTGTTGAAGCAGCTGAAAATATTACATTTGGTGAAAAAGAAAGTGTTGATAAAAGTGCTTCATATTACTTTGATTTTGAAGATTTTTACTTTACTGATTTAACTGTAAAATCACGTTATGGCAAGTACGATGAAAGCGATGTTAATCTCAAAAAATTTGGTTATGATTCATATGATTCAACAACAAAAACCTACACTTTAAGTTACGATAGAACTTTAGTTTTAGATTTATCATCAACTAATAAATTTGCAACATCTCAAATTGATCACATAAAAGCAGTTTCATCAAATCCTGATTCTATTCCAAACCCATCTCAAGGTTCAGATGGCTCTTTCTCAATTACTGCTAAAAGTGATGCTAATGGAACGAATTATAAAGCAGGAACGGCTTCATTTACTTTTGAAACAAGTAGAGGCTATAAAGAAACAATTAGAGTTCAATTTACTGAAGCTGGAATTAGTGATGTTTATATCAATGATGGAACATATAACACAGAAGAAGACTTCGTTGAATCAACTTTCGAAGGTGACTACAGCAATTATTTCTATATAAATAATGCGCCAAGCGATGTTACTGATGGTGTAACTTACTCAATTAAAGTTGTAAATGCATCAAATGGGAACTTAAATGGAATTTCTTTATATCAATATGAAAGCAATAATATTGATGGTCTTTATGGATATGCAATTAAAGGAAATCAAGTTGGTGTTTATGAATATAAAGTTGTTTTAACTAAAGGGTCAACTGTTGTTGAAAGTTCAAGAACATATAAAATTGAAGTAAAAGAACCATATTCTGTTCAATATATCAAAGACAATATTGTTGGTAAAAAATATGTAAAATATTCTGGATCAAATATGTTTTTAATTGAATTTGTTAACGATACAGAAATTTCGATTAGTGAAGATCTTTACGGTACTGTTAAAAAAGACACAATTAAATATCATATTGAAAAAGGTCATATTTTAGTTGATGAAGAAGTTAGATTTGAAAATTGTACTTACTTTATTGGCATAAAAGATGGTGATATTAAATTTGATAATGAATTTACTTTTGTTAAACCATATTTAGAATATTGTGATATTAGCGATAGTACTTCTCAAGTTGGATCTAAAAATAATTATCGTCCAGTTGTATTTAATACACATCATGATATTAACGCAACAAACATCAATGAAATCATTAAAAATAAAACACTTACAACAGTTGGTGGTCCTGAAGTTAACTGGGGTAATGGTGTTGTAAAACCAGAATACGCCTTAAGTTTCAATGAAAACAATACAGGTAAATTAACAGTAGTTGATGGTTCAAATACATTATGTGAATTAACATTTGAATATGAAGTAAGTGGCGCTGGATCAAATGTATATTTAAATATTTTATCAAGTGATGGTTCAAAAGATGAAAATTACGTAAAAGGATTTAGATATTCAACAATTGATTACATACCTTCTATTGATGGAATTGGAGATACATATTATTTCTTACAAGTGAACTTAAATATTGTTAAGAAATATGGAGCGAGCTCACAAGAAGAAAGAAAAACAGTTAATTTCCCAATTTTTGGTTAATTTATGAAAAAATTTGTAGTTTTTGATTTAGATGGAACATTAATTGATACTCTTGAAGGAATCACAAAATCCGTAAATGATACTCTTTCAGTTTTAAACAAAAAATCAGATTATACTAAAAGTGAAATTGCATCATTTATAGGACATGGCGCAAGAAGATTATTTTATCTTTCGTATCAAGGCGATTTTACTGAGGATGAGTTTTCATTATATTTAAAATATTATGAAAAAGATCAATACGTTTCTAGTTTATATCCACATGTTCACGAAGTTTTAAAAGAATTAAACGAAAAAGATATAAAAATTATTATTTTTTCTAATAAGCCTAATGAGATTTTACAAAAATTAGTTAGCAATAAATTAAGTGATATAAAATTGGAATTTATTCAAGGACAAGATAAAAATTATCCTCCTAAACCTGATGTAACACTACTTAGGAAAATTCTTAACTCTTTAAATTTAGATCCAAAAGATGGAATTTATGTTGGTGATAGCGATGTTGATACGTATACAGCAAGAAACATTGGCATGCCATCAATTATTCTTTCATATGGTTATGGAGATAAAAAATTAATAAGTGAATCAAAACCTGACTATTACATTGATGATTTTAGAGATATAATTAAATTAATATGAACGAAGAGCAAGAATTAATTTTTGGATTAAGACGCTGGTTAATTAAAGGAACAAAATATATTAACAATCGTTCCTTTGATGACTTTATTCATGATGAAATGGCCTTTGATGCGACCTGTTTTGTTGTTGAAATGATTAGTGAAATTGCTACAAGATTAGCAATAAAAATTAATGAATATTCTTCTCAAATTAGTGTTGAAATTCTCAAAAAACCTGCAGAACTCCAACAAAATGTATTTTTTGATGATAATATCGATATGGAATTCATGTATGATTTTTTCATAAATGAAGCCCCAAAAATTATATTAGTTTTAACAAATGTTGTGTATTTATGGAAAACAAAGAAATAATTGAAAGACTCTCGCTTGAACAAAAAATCTCATTAATTTCTGGGAAGGATTCATGGTGGTTTCATGGTGTAAAAAATGAAGGATTAAACGAAATTCATCTTACTGATGGACCTTATGGAATTAGAGAAGAAATTAAGGATACCTCAGTTTTTAAAAAAGGAAAAACTTCAATTTGCTATCCAGCAAGTTCATTAACTGGATGTTCTTTTGATAAAAATCTTCTTTTTGAACTTGGAAATAGTTTAGGTATTGAAGCAAGAAATAAAGGAATTCACATTCTTTTAGGTCCTGGTATCAATATTAAAAGAAGTCCTCTTTGTGGTAGGAACTTTGAATACATTTCTGAAGATCCACTTTTAAGTGGAAAACTTGCAAGCGCATTTATTAAAGGACTTGATAATCAAAATGTTGGTTGTTCATTAAAGCATTTTGCTTTCAATAATCAAGAAACCTTAAGATTAAAATCAAATAGTGTAGTTGATTCTAGAGCTTTTTTTGAAATTTATACTAAAGGTTTTGAAATTGCAGTTAAAGAAAGCAATGTAGCAACAATAATGAGTTCATATAATCTTGTTAATGGTAAATATGCATCCGAAAATGAATTTTTACTCACAGATGTCTTAAGAAAAAGATGGAATTATAAAGGTATAGTTATTTCAGATTGGGGCGCAGTTAATGATTTAACTTCATCAATTAGAGCTGGTTTAAATGTTGAAATGCCTTTTAGTTCTAAAAGCAACCTTAAAAAATTTAAAAAACAAGCAAGTAAAAATAAAGAGTTAGAAAATATTTTAGATAAACGTGTTGATCAAGTAATTTCCACAATTAAGAAGTATCAAAAAAATTCAACTGTTCCTTTTGATTATGAAAAATATCATCAAAAAGCAGTAGAAATCGCATCTGAATCGATGATTTTGCTAAAAAATGACAATTTTTTGCCTTTAAACAAAGATGAAAATATTGCTTATATTGGTGATTTTGCAATCAATCCACGATATAGAGGTGGAGGTAGTTCTGCAGTTACTCCATATAAAGTAACAAATTCAATCGATGATTTGAAAAATAAAGGAATAAACGTGAAATTTGCTCGTGGTTTTGATCAAAATATTGATGAAACTAACAATAATTTATTAATGGAAGCTATTCAAATTGCAAAAAATTCAGAAAAAGTCGTTTTATTCTTAGGTTTAAGTGAAAGTCATGAATGTGAAGGAATTGATAGAACATCAATTGATTTGCCTCTTAATCAAATCACTCTTTTTAATGAAATTTTTAAGGTTAATAAAAATATTTGTGTTGTTCTTCAAAATGGTTCGGTTATTTCGATGCCATTTAAAAATGAATCAAAAGCAATTCTTGAAGCATATCTTGGCGGTGAAGGAACATCTGAATCAATTAACGACATATTATTTGGTAAAGTGAATCCAAGTGGAAGACTTTCAGAAACTTTTATTAGTTCATTAGATCAATGCCCAAACATTGATTTTGCGCCAACTCGCGAATCAAATTCTTTATATAAAGACTCAATTTTTGTTGGTTATAGATATTATGTCTCAAAAAATGAAGAAACTTTGTTTGATTTTGGATACGGTTTAAGTTATTCAAATTTTAAATATTCTAATTTTTCTGTTGATAATTCAAACTTTAATAAAGAATCTAATTATCAACTAAAATTATCTTTTGATGTAACAAATGATTCAGAAATTGATGGAAAAGAAGTAATTCAAATCTATATTTCTAAACCAAATCATGAAATATATAATCCAAAAAGAGAATTAATAGAATTTGACAAAGCATTAATTAAAGCACACGAAACAAAACATTTTGAGATTTTAGTTAATGGTGAAGCATTTAAAATTTATGATGAAAACGAAGAAAATTTTATTATTTTGAATGGAAATTATGTTATTTCTATCAATAAAAATGCAAAAGATGTAATTTTTGAAAGAAATTTTAGTATTTCAGGTGAAAAGTATAATTTATTTAAACCAAATCAATTGTTAGATAAATATAATAAGCTAGAAATTAAGGATATTTCTAATGTTGATTATTTGAATGATTTTAATTTAGTTTCATCTCTATTTTTTGATGGTCCAAAATATACAATGAATTCCAATCTTGGAGAATTAGGCTACACATTTGCAGGAAAAATAGTTAATAAGTTTATCAATAAGATGGTAGAAAATTCAAAAGACGAAAATTTAAAATATTTTATTTACGATACTCCACTTCGTTCTCTTTGTATTTTCACTGGTGGTGTGTTAAACGAAAATATCTTTAAGCATTTAATTTATAGTGCAAATAAAAAATTTATATTAACTAATTTAGTGATTTTTGCTATTAAAATTTTAAAAGTTAAAAATAGAATCACTTTCTAATTATTGGTGTTTTTGTAGTTTTTGGTAATATTCAATATCTTTTAGTTTGTCTTCAGCAAATTTTTCATCTGTTTCAATAGCCTCAAAAATAAAGTCTTTATAAATATTTTTAAATAAATCTAGTGATATTTTTGAGTTATATTTATCGCTATATACACAAATTTGTCTATTTTCATATAAAAAAATAAATCTAGTATTTTCGGCAAAACTTGATAGCACATATCCATCAATTAATAATTTTGCAGCTTCGTTAATGTTCATAATTGGTAAAATTATAAAAATTTTTAGGTTGAATGTTAAGAAATATATGATTGAATTTAAAAAAATAGTATAATAAAAATGTATGATAACGATTTATACATCACCAAGTTGCTCCAGTTGTAAAAAAGTTAAAAACTGGTTTAATGAAATGGGAATTCCTTTTAAAGAAAAGAATATTTTCGGCAGCGTTTTAAACCCTGCAGAATTAAAAGATATTTTAGCGAAATCTGAAAATGGAACTGATGATATTATTTCTAAAAGAAGCAATATTATTAAAAATAGCAATATTGATATTGATTCAATGTCAATTAATGAATTAATCCAATTCATAAAAGAAAATCCAAGCATATTAAAAAGACCTATTATCGTTGACGATAGGCGCATTCAAGTAGGGTATAATTCTGAAGAAATCCGAACATTTATTCCTGCTGCAAAACGCATTGCAATGAGAAATTGTCCTCATTCTGAAGATTGCGATAACTGTAAAAAAGCAAAAGATTTTAATAAATATTTAGATACAATTTCACAAAAATAGTGGGGTTTTGCAGGGTTTTTGAGATTTTTATTATTTTTTAAGACTCTCAAGAGCTCTTGTTTGTTTTGATTTTGGATTGTCTTCGTATTCAATAGATAATTGATTACATAGCTTTTCAAGTTGAACTCTAGCTTTTTGTAGCGAGTTATAATTCATTTCAAGCTCATAATCGACAATGCCATTGTATTCATTTTTATCAATGGAGAATTCATATTGTTCTTTTCCATATCTTGTTTCGATTCTGTGTGTTTTGAGCTCAGCAACAATTGACATTGTTTCAGGATTAAAACCTAACATTTCGACGAATTCATAAATATCGTTTTCAGGAAAAATGTTGTGATCTTTAAATTTTAGATATTCGTCTTCAGTAATAGTATTATTCTTTTCTAATAGGCCTTCGCTCATTGGAGCTTTTAGTGTCATGCAATATTTGTTATCGATTTTTCTAATTCTTAAGCCGACGCCTAACTTTTTAAGTGCTAAATCTTTTGTTTCAATATAATAATTAACTTGGTCATATTCTCCAATTGCAAATTTTGACATTTTTTCGACCACTTTTTCATATTCTTCTTTTGTAATTAAGACTTTTGCTTCAATTTCAATATTTGTTGCCATTTTTAAAAAACTTCCTTTGAAAATATGATACAATAAGTTAGTTCAATTTTAAAGGTTTTGAATATGAAGTTTTTTATTTGTAAAAAGAATAATATTGGAATAGAAAATGTCGTAAAAAAAGTTCAATCTGAACTAGAAAAGATGGGTTTTGAGTACACCGATTCTAAACCAGATATTGTTATAAGTATTGGCGGAGATGGTACTTTTTTAGAAGCAATTCAGAATTTTTATTCTATAAATCCACTTTTTGCTAATATTAATTACGGTAATTTAGGGTATTTATGTGAATATAAATCAGAAGAACTGGAATTTTTTATTAAAGACCTTTTAGATTTAAATAGAAATGAAAAAAATATCACCTTGCTTGAATGCAAATTTAATAATTACGAATTATTTGCATTAAATGAATTCAGGATTGAATCATCAAGAGGAGATACAATTATTTTTGACGTTTTTATTAATGATACTTACCTAGAAACATTAAAAGGAGATGGATGTTGCGTTTCAACTTCAATTGGAAGTAGTGGAATGGCTCGTTCAATTGGTGGAGCAATCGTTGATAATGAAATTGAAATGATTCAATTTGTTGAAAAAGCGCCAATTCATAATAGATCTTATAGCTCAATGAAATCAGCGTTTGTTTTAGAAAAGAGCAAAGTTATTACTATTAAAAACATCAGAAATAGTGAATTTAATGTTTTTTACGATAATAAAGGCGTTAAAGTTGGCAATTTTCATGGTGGCATAAATATATTTTTAGGTAATAAAAAAGTTCGTATATTAAAAAATTTGAGAAACAACTATATTAAAAAAACACATGAGGCATTTATAAATGATTAATCTTTTATCTAACACACAAATTATAATTTTAAGTTGTATTTTATCTTTAGTTTTTATTTTTATAATAGGAATTTTATCTTTTTTAATTTATAAATCTAAGAAAAAAGGTATGCAAAATGATGCTGTTTCTTCTAGAAGCAACGATGAATTTATTTCTTTGATTGGCGGAGTAGAAAATATTATTTCTTTTGAACTAAAAGGAGTTTCACGTCTCACTTTAGTTCTTAAAGATTACAAAAAAATTAATAAAGAAGAATTAAAAAAGTTCTATATTAGTAGAACTTTAGAAATGTCAGATAAAATTATTTTAGTTGGCGAAAATCTGAAACCGCTAGATGAAATTTTAAAGAGCGTTAAGTAATTTAAGTTGTTCTTTTATATCTTCAAGTGGAAGGCCCATAATATTTAAATAGCTGCCTTCCATTTTTTTAATTCTTTTAAATATCACTTCATCTTGAATAGCGTAGCTTCCTGCTTTGTCCATCACTTCATAATTATCAATATAATAATTTATAAAATCATCATCCAATTCACTAAACGTGATCTGAGATTTTATTTCTCTATTTATTATCTTATCCTCATGAAGAATTGTGTATCCACTAATGACATAATGAGTGTTATTTGATAATTTTTTTAGCGTTAAAAAAGCATCATTTCTATCTTTTGGTTTTCCAATTATTTCGTTGTTAAAAACGATAATTGTATCGCAAGAAAGAATAAAATCTTGGGGTTTTGCATAGTTTTTTACAGAAAGAGCCTTATTTAGGCTTTCTTTCATTGCATAGTTTTTTGATTTTTTCGATATTAAAGATTCGTCAAAAGTTGGTTTGACTACAACAAAATCTTCGATAATTGTTTTTAAAATTTGAATTCTTCTTGGTGAGGAACTAGCTAATATAAACATTCTTAATTGTTCTTGTTCATTACAAGAGGAATAATCATTGGATTACGTTGTGTTTTTCTGAAGTAATATTTTGAAACAACTGAACGTACTGTATTTTTAATATCATTGAATGTGACTTTTTTAGATGAGAAAAGTTCATTTAAGGCTTCTTTGACTTGAATTGCTGCATGTCTTGTTAAATGGTCTTCATATTTTCCATAACTAACAAAACCAACAGTAGTTACTCTTGGGTCGCATACTAATTTTGATTCTTTACTATTAATTACAAGTAAAACACTAACCATACCATCATCTTGGAGAATTTTTCTATCGTTAATAACTGCTGTGCTGACACCGTTGATATCATAACCGTCAATGTAAACATCTTCCGCCATTATACGATCGCCATCAATGATTTCATGATTTTTTAATAATAATGTATCTCCATTTCCTAAAATGAAGATATTTTCCATTGGAATTCCTAAGGAGTGAGCAATATCACCGTGTAATTTTAACATATGATACTCACCATGCGCTGGCATGAAATATTTTGGATTGTAAAGCTTAAGATTCATTCTTAATTCTTGTCTTGAAGGGTGACCTGATGAGTGAATATCGACAAATACTGAATTGGTAATAACATTTGCGCCTCTTCTTGTAAGCTGATTAACAATTCTTGAAATACTTGCTCCATTTCCTGGAATTGGGGATGAAGAGAAAACAACTGTATCGCCAGGATCAATGCTTAAACCTTTAAACATTCCATTTGCAATTCTGCTTAATGCAGCCATTGGTTCACCTTGGCTACCTGTGCATAATAAAACAGTTTCACTAGGTTTTAGTGCTTTCATGTCCTCAACTTCTTTTATCATTGATTGAGGAATTTTTATATAGCCAAGTTTTAAAGAAACATCAACTGTGTTGACCATTGATCTTCCCACGATAACTATTTTTCTATTGTGTTTAATTGTGCAATCGACAATTTGTTGAATACGTGAAATATTACTAGAGAATGTTGAAATAATTAATCTTCCTGGTGCTTTGTCAAAAATTTCATTAATTGAATCTAAAACATTCTTTTCAGATGGAGTCCAACCCTCTTTTTCTGCGTTAGTTGAATCAGCAAGTAATAAATCGACACCTTCTTGACCAATTGCAGAAATTTTATGTAGTTCAATATCTTTTCCAACTGGTGTTAAGTCAATTTTAAAGTCTCCCGTATCAACAATTCTTCCTTCTTTTGTATCAACGACAATTCCAAAGGAATCAGGTATTGAGTGAGTAACGCGAACGAAACTTACTTTAAATTCACCAGCTTGAATGTGAGAATCATCATCATATTCTACAATTTTTACTTTTTCTTTGATTTTTTGATCTTCGAGTTTTTGACGAATTAAAGCGGCAGCAAGTTTTGGTGCGTAGATTACAGGAATTTTTACAGACTTGATTAAAAAAGGAATACCACCGATGTGGTCCTCGTGCCCGTGAGTGATAAAAAGCGCACGAATTTTCATTTGATTATCTTTTAAATGTTGATAATTTGGAATGACATAATCAACGCCAACTAAATTATCTTCTGGGAATTTAACTCCAGCATCTAAAATAATTAAATCATTATCGCTTTCAATACAATAAGTGTTTTTTCCTACTTCACCAAGCCCGCCTAATGCATAAATTTTGACAGGGCTATCAAATGTCCTTCTTTGCATTAATAAAATTGCTCCTTATAATTCAATATTTTTAAAAAATCGTTTTTATTATATTAAAAATAATATAAGCCTTCAAACTAAATAATAAATAATTACAAAACTACTGCGCCAGTCTTCTTTTCGAATGGATTTGTTTTGTTTATGTGGTCGTAATATAGTACGCCTTTTAAATGGTCTAATTCGTGTTGAACAACAATAGCACCAAAACCTTTAAATTCATATGTTACAAAATCATTTTTTAATAGGTCGAATGCTTTGACAGTTACTTTAAAAGCGCGATATACATAACCTTCATGTGGTTTTGGCACACTTAGACATCCTTCCCCACTCTCTAAGTAACATCTTTTAACACTTTCTGAAACAATTTTAGGATTGACTAATAAGTATTGATTTGGATTATTTTTTTCATCCAAAAAATAAATAGCTACCATGTTTAAGTTTAAACCAATTTGAGGAGCTGCTAAGCCTACTCCGCTTGTAATATTTGGATGCTTTTCTAAAAAAGCAGGATCTTGAGATAACTTCAAATATTCTAGCATATCAAATAAAGTAGTCATAATTTCCTCACTTAAAGGAAACTCAACATTTTTGCATTTGTTTCTTAAATTTGGGTTACTATCTTTGACAATCTTAAAAATTTTCACGGTAAATATAATATCACAAATTTATTTTGATTTTAATAATTTTGATTTAAAATAATAATGCTTATGGAATTAAAATTATTAGACCTTATTTATTCATTAAAAGAGTCCGAACCATTGAGACTATATTCAAGGGAATTGGCTCAACTAAATAATGAAATTAATACCAATGAAGAAATTATTCGCTTATGTATGAAAAAAGAAAATGCTATAAATGAATATGGTTTCTGTCTAGATAAATTTGGAAAAAACGATTCAAAAACACTAAATGCTGCTGTAAACATGTCAAAATCTATTGAAGAGTTGAATTCAAACTCAACTGTTAATCAATATAATAAAACATTGACTAAATATCTCTCATTAATTAATGATATAGAAAAGGTAATTTTTGATTTTTAATATGCTGAAAATTAGAGGTGGAAAATATTTGCATAGAGTAATTGAACAACCTGATATGTCAATTACACGTCCTACAAAAGATAGTGCAAAAGAAGGAATTTTTAATTCGCTTGGTTTATTAAGTGGCCTATCTTTTTTGGATTTATTTTCTGGTAGTGGGCAAATGGCAATTGAAGCTTTTTCTCGTGGGGCTGAAAAAGTTGTTGCAAATGATCTTAATCGTAGCGCATATGATATCATCCAGAAAAATCTTAAAAAATTAGGTATAAACGAAATCAAAACTTATAATTTGGATTATAAAAATTGTTTAAAAAGATTAAGCGAAAATAACGAAAAATTTGATATAGTTTTTTTGGATCCTCCATATAAAATGATAGTTGATGAAAATTTTATAAATGAACTATTATCTTATAATATAATGAATGAAGATTTTAGAATTGTTATTGAAACTGATTATGAATTAGATGAAGAATTATTTAATAGTTTTATTATTAAAAAATTAAAATATGGACGTTCATTAATGTATGTTTTAAGGAGATTATAATGAATATTGCGATTTACCCTGGTAGTTTTGATCCAATCACAAATGGACATTTAGACATGATAATTAGATCATCAAAACTTTTTGATAAAGTTATTGTTTTAATTGCAAATAATCCAAATAAAGTTTGCAGATTTTCTTTAACATCGAGAGTTCGTATGATAAAAGAAGCAACTAAAGATATTTCTAATGTTGAAGTTGATTCATTCGATGGATTAACTGTTAATTATGCTAAAGAACATAATGCAAAAGCAATTATCCGTGGTCTTCGAGTTGTTAGCGATTTTGAATACGAATGGTCGTATGCCGCAGCTAATGAATTTATCAATAAAGATATAGAAATGGTGTTTTTGATGGCACATAAAGAACTCACTTTTATCTCTAGTTCAACAATAGATGAATTATATCGAAGTGGAGTAGATATTTCTTCTCTTGTTCCATCAATAGTTATTGAAGAATATAAAAAATTAGAAAAATAAAAAATTTGGAATAAATCCAAATTTTTTTAATTAATTAAATTTGTTTTTTTTATTTTGCTTCAAAGTCTTCAGTGTTTGTCCAAGCTTGTGCTAAGAAATCAGCTTTTTCATATTTTGAAGAACCATCAAATTTGAAGAAGACATTTGTGACGATTGTAGAAGATTTATTTGAATCTGTTAAATCGATTGTAACAAAGTATGGAACAACACTTGAATATTCAGTTGATTCGCCAATTTTCTTAATATTGTTTTCGATCGTTGTTTTATCGCTTGAACTTTCTAAATTCTTATAATAGTTAGAAGTAGTTGCTGCTGATCTAACTGTAGTGATGAACTTATAGAATTGCATATCAACCATTAATAATTCAAATGGTGTGTGTTCATCATATGTATGATCGTTGTCATCAACATCGATTTTTTGATCTGTAAAAATTGTTTTGTATCTAAAATCAGGAGCATTTTCATCAATTTTTTTAACTTTAGAGTCCCAAGCATCATTCACTAAATAATTACTTGCTTCGTTAATGTCAGCGCATGTGTCGTTTTCTTGAACAAAATAAAGTAACATTTTGTTGCTATTCCCA
>CAMESA010000019.1 GCA_945935945.1 uncultured Mollicutes bacterium
GTGGCGGAAGAGTCAAAGATCTTCCAGGTGTTAGATACCATATCATTCGTGGATGCTTAGACTGCGCAGGTATTGAATCTCGTAGACAAGGCAGATCCTTATATGGAACTAAAAAACCAAAAGGAAAGGAATAATAGGGAGGAGAAGTAATTATGCCAAGAAAGGGTAATGTTGCTAAAAGAGATGTTTTACCAGATCCAATTTATAATTCAAAGTTAGTTACTCGTTTAATTAACAAAATTATGTTAGATGGTAAAAAAGGAACAGCAGAAACAATTTTATACAACGCATTCAAGAAAATTGAAGCAAAAACACAAAAACCAGCAATGGATGTCTTCGCAACTGCAATCAACAACATCATGCCAGAAGTCGAACTTAAGGCTAAAAGAATTGGTGCAGCTAACTATCAAGTACCAACTGAAGTAAGTGCAGAAAGAAGAGTTACATTAGGTTTAAGATGGCTTGTTAATTATTCAAGATTAAGAAAAGAAAAATCAATGGAAGACAAACTTTGCAACGAAATCATTGATGCTGCAAACGGAACAGGCGCTTCAATCAAAAAGAAAGAAGATACACATAAAATGGCAGAAGCTAATAAAGCTTATGCTCACTATAAGTGGTAATTTATTACAAGTAAATTTTAGGAGAATTTTATGGCAAGAGAATATGATTTAGAGCATACTCGTAACATAGGCATCATGGCTCACATCGATGCTGGTAAAACTACAACAACTGAACGTATCCTTTTCTTCACCCATAAAATCCACAAGATCGGAGAAACCCATGATGGCGGCGCTACTATGGACTGGATGGTACAAGAACAAGAAAGAGGTATCACAATCACTAGTGCTGCTACAACATGTTTCTGGAAGGAAAATAGACTTAACATCATCGACACTCCTGGGCACGTCGACTTCACAGTTGAAGTTGAACGTTCATTAAGAGTACTTGATGGTGCTATCACGGTTCTTGATGGTAAAAACGGTGTTGAACCTCAAACTGAAACAGTTTGGAGACAAGGTACTAAATATGGTGTTCCAAGAATTGTTTTCGTTAACAAACTTGACGCTATCGGTGCTGATTATGATATGAGTTGGCAATCAATTCATGAAAAATTAGGTGCTAATGCAAGACCTGTTCAATATCCAATTGGAATTTCTAGCACATTAAGTGGTGTCATCGACATTATTAAAATGGAAGCTTGGGACTATACAGATGCTCAAAATCCAAAATTAATTCCAATTCCTGAACAATATAAAGATAAATGTGAAACTTTAAGACAAGAATTAATTGAAGACTTAACAAATTTCGACGACGATTTCTGCATGAAAGTCCTTGAAGGCGAAGAAGTAACAGTTGACGAAATTAAAGCAGTCATCAGAAAAGCAACAATTGCTGGTGAATTCCACCCAGTTTTCTGTGGCAGTGCTTATAAAAACAAAGGTATTCAATTATTACTTGATGGTGTCATTGATTACTTACCATCACCTCTTGATATCGCACCTGCAAAAGGAACAACCGATAGAGGCGAACCATATACATGTATCCCATCAGATAACGCTGATTTAGTCGCTCTTGCATTTAAGATTGCTACAGATCCATTTGTTGGTCGTTTAGCTTATGTTAGAGTTTACAGTGGCGTATTAAAATCTGGTAGCTATGTCATTAATACAAATAAGGGTGTTAAAGAAAGAATTGGACGTCTTGTCTTAATGCATTCAAATCATAGACAAGAAGTTGAAGCTCTTCACGCTGGTGAAATCGGTGCTGTCATTGGCTTAAAGAGCACTACAACAGGTGAAACTCTCTGTGGAGAAGGCGTTGATGTTACATTAGAATCAATGGAATTCCCAGAACCAGTTATTGAAGAAGCTATTGAGCCAAAAACAAAAGCTGATCAAGAAAAAATGTCACTTGCATTATCAAAACTTGCTGAAGAAGACCCAACATTTAAAGTTCATACAAGTGAAGAATCTGGACAAACAATTATCGCTGGTGTTGGTGAACTTCACCTCGATATTATCGTTGACAGATTAAAGAGAGAATTTGGTGTCCAAGTTAATGTTGGTAAGCCACAAGTTGGATATCGTGAAACAATTAGAACAGCCGGAGATTGTGAAGGTAAATACATCAAACAATCTGGTGGTAGAGGTCAATATGGTCACGTTGTTATTAAATTCGAACCAAACGAAGGAAAAGGATTTGAATTTGTTAACGCAATTGTTGGTGGAACTGTTCCAAAAGAATATATTAAACCAACTCAAGATGGTTTAGTCGATGCTTTACAAAGAGGCTTAGTTGCAGGATATCCAGTAATTGATATCAAAGCTACATTACATGATGGTTCTTACCATGATGTTGATAGTAGTGAAGCTGCATATAAAATTGCTGCAAGTATGGCATTAAAAGAAGCTGCTAAAAAATGTAATCCAGTTATTTTAGAGCCTATTATGAAAGTTGAAGTCACTGTTCCAGAACAATATTATGGTGATGTTATTGGTGATATTTCACGTCGTAGAGGTCAAATGACAGGTGAATCACAAAGAGGAAATGCTAAGATTGTCGAAGCAGAAGTCCCATTAGCAGAAATGTTTGGTTACGTTACAGATTTACGTAGCTTTACACAAGGTAGAGGTTCCTATTCAATGGAATTCGACCACTTCGGTGAATGTCCAAAATTCATTCAAGAAGAAATTATTAAGAAGAGTGGTACTAAGAACTAATTTTGTTCTTAGCACACTTGATTATTTATTGAAACTGATAAAAAAATTAAGTAAAATATTAGCATTGCGAAAGCTATGTATTAAGTAGGAGGAAAAATTTACTTATGGCAAAGGAAAAATTTGATAGAAGTAAGGTACATATGAATATTGGTACCATTGGTCACGTTGACCATGGTAAAACAACATTAACTGCTGCTATCACAACAGTTCTTGCAAAAAATGGTATGGCTAAAAAATGGCATATGACCAAATCGACGCTGCACCAGAAGAAAAAGCAAGAGGTATTACAATCAATACTGCTCACATCGAATATCAAACAGCAAAAAGACACTATGCACACGTTGACTGTCCAGGGCACGCTGACTATGTTAAAAACATGATCACTGGTGCTGCACAAATGGATGGTGCAATCCTTGTTGTTGCTGCTACAGATGGCGTTATGCCACAAACAAGAGAACATATCTTACTTGCTAGACAAGTCGGTGTTCCTTACATCGTTGTTTTCTTAAATAAATGTGATTTAGTTGATGATCCAGAATTAATCGACTTAGTCGAAATGGACGTCAGAGATCTCTTAAACAAATATGGATTCCCAGGAGATGAAACACCAATCATTAGAGGTAGTGCTAGAAAAGCTCTTGACGGAGACCCAGAAGCTGAAAAAGCTATCATGGAATTAATGGATACAGTTGATAGCTACTTCCCAGATCCAGTTAGAGATACAGATAAACCATTCTTAATGCCAATCGAAGACGTCTTAACAATTACAGGCCGTGGTACTGTTGTTACAGGTAGAGTCGAGAGAGGTACAGTTAAATTAAATGACCCAGTTGAAATTATCGGTGTCAAACCAACAGTTTCATCAGTTGTTACTGGTATCGAAATGTTCAGAAAAACACTTGATTTCGCAGAAGCTGGCGATAACGCTGGTATCTTATTAAGAGGTATTTCAAGAGATCAAGTCGTCAGAGGACAAGTCTTAGCAAAACCAGGATCAATTACTCCACACAGCAAATTCACATGTCAATGTTACATCCTTACAAAAGAAGAAGGTGGTAGACATACAGCTTTCTTAAGTAACTACAGACCTCAATTCTTCTTCCACACAACAGATATTACAGGTACAATCACTCTTCCAGAAGGAACAGAAATGGTTATGCCAGGTGATAACGCAACATTTACAGTTGAATTAATCCACCCAGTTGCTGTTGAAAAAGGTACTAAATTCTCCATCCGTGAAGGTGGTAGAACAGTTGGTGCTGGTACAGTTAGCGAAATTATTAAATAATTTTACTATCAATCTACTAAATAAGCCTGAGAAATCGGGCTTTTTTTATACGAAAAAAGCACATTTTTGATAAATGTGCTTTTTGTTTAGATATTGATTTGAAAACTAGAAACGTGAAATTATATCAACTAATATTTCAAATGCAACTGCACTTGACTCTTTGATCATATTAGCAAACTCTTCAGCTCCTCCAGTTTTAGTATCGCTTACCCCTTTAATAAAGATAGCTGGAACGTTATTAACATAGGAAGTTATATAAATTCCAGCAGCTTCCATTTCACATATTTCTGCTTGAAATGTTTTGTGTAAATATTCTCTATCTTCGATGGTTGCGACAAATTTATTCCCTGAAGCGCATGTAACAAGTTTTAAGTCTGGTCTAATATTTTTAACTAAAGAGAGAATTTCAGAATTTACTCTTAAATATTGGTCATTGATTAGTCCTAAGTGCTCGCCAACTTTTGAATCATCAATTGGAGTAGTGTCAAATTCATAATCTACTATTTTTTCAACAATTACAGTGTTGTTTAAATCAATTTCATCGACTAAAGAACCAACAACACCATAATTAAATATAAAAGTGACATTATATTTATCAATTAAATGTTGAGTAGCGGCAGCGGCTAAGATTTCACCAACACCACTTAAAATTGTATATACTTTTTTGTTTCCAATTTTAACTTCAAATACTTTAAATGGACTTTTTTCTATTTCTTTATATGAATTTTTATCGATTCTTTCAAAAACCGTTTCAAATTCTCTTTTACTTGCAACAACTAAACCGAATATTTGCATATTTCACTCCATAAAAATAAAAACACTTGATAGTAAAATTCCTATCAAAATATATAAAAAAGAATATTTAGTTTTGTATTGTTTAATAATTTGTGGAAGTAATTCTATAACTAAAACATAAAATAAACTTCCAAACGAGAATGATAAAATTATGCATTTAAACATTTCTCCAAGATTGATATTTGAAATGAAAAATCCAATTATTGATAAAATATAGGCTGGTAATGAACTTATAAGTGTCATTACAAAAGAAAATTTTGCAGATTTTTCAGCATTTTTAAAGCTATTAAACATCATAAAACCAATTTGAAGGTTGTGAATAAATAAAACAACACTCATTAATAAACCTTCAGTTGGAATATTAGAACTATTTGTTGTTAAAAATGAGATTCCTAATGATAGTCCTTCAGGGATATTATGTGCAAAAATTGCAAGTAAAAATATAAAACTTGATACTAATAAATTGTTATTCTTGAAAATTTCTGTTGAGTGAGCGTGATCATGACAATCATCTTCGTCGTTTTCATCGTGTTTATGATGATCAGCTAATTTATGTGTGATTTCATGAAGTATAAAAAACAATAATCCGCTAATAGTTCCAATTAAAATAGGAAGTAGTGAAGCAAGGAGAGAATTTGAAATTACTGCGCTAGAATTTTCTTTTGCTTCTGGAAAAAGCTCAAAAAATAGCAGTGCAATTATTCCACCGACTGTAATATTTTGCAAAAAAGATAAAAATTTATTATTTTCACTCTTTAAAACCAAAGAAAGACTAGCACCTAAGATTGTTGCAAGAATTGTTCCAAAAAATGAAAAAATGAACATCCAAATCATGATATATATTATAAGGATTTATGAAGTGAAAACAAATTATTTACTACTTTTTTTATTGTTTATGAAAATTTTCATTAATTTTCAGAAAACTGAGTGATTGATGAATAAATTTTAAGCCTTCTTTGTTGCTTAGTGTTTATCATATTAAAAAGAATTTAGAATAAAGATTAAAAATGGTAAAATATTAGTATGAGAATTGGAATATTAGGTCAGGGCGTTTCAGGAATATTTTTAGCCCTATTTCTTAAAAATAATAACAAAGATTTAGACGTAACTATTATTGATAAAAATAGCATACCAGCTAGAAAACTTTTAAATACAGGAAATGGTAGATGTAATTTAGCAAATTCAGATATTAATGAAAAAAGTTATAACTCACCATTTGTTAAAAATGTAGTTGATGCATTTAACTCTGAAAAAATCATTGAAACTTTGAATAAACGGGGAATTTTTACAAGAAATTTCAACACTTGCATATACCCATATTCCTTAAGTGCTAGATCTTTTGCTGATTATTTAATAATTTTAGCCAAAGAAGCAAAAATTAAATTTGTAAATGATGAGAATTTTTTAGATTATCATCTAGAAAATAATAAAATAATCGTTGAAACTAGTAAGAAAAAGTTTACTTTTGATAAATTTGTTTTTGCAAGTGGTTCAAATAGCGCATCTTTTTTAGGTGGAAGTAGCTCAGTAATTAATTGTCTTGAAAAACATGGCTATAAAATTAATACTTTAAAACCAGGTTTAGCACCTATTAGAACAATTGAACTAACAAAAAATGCAGAAAATCAAAAAGTTAAAGCAAAAGTAACTTTAATCATCGATAAAAAAGTTATTTATGAAGAGACAGGTGAAGTACTATTTAAAAAAGATGGATTAAGTGGAATTGCAATTTTTAATTGCGCCTCAATGATTGCAAGAAGTTCTAAATTTAAAAAAGCTACAATCTCTTTAGATTTAGTTCCTGAATATTCATTTGATGAGATTTATAAAATTTTACTTGAGCATAATTCGACTTCAAAATGCTCAGTTTTGAATGGATTTTTTACAAAAACAATGTCTGAATATATCAGAAAAGAAGCTGGAATTAAAAATTTATCTTCATTTACAACTTCTGAAATTAAAAAAATCGCTCAAAAACTTAAAAATTTTGAATTCACATATAAAGAAACATATAGTTTTGAAAACTCTCAAGTCACTGTGGGTGGCGTTGATTTAAATCAAATAAATGAAAATTTTGAGAGCAAAAAAGAAAAAAATATCTATTTAATTGGTGAAATTTTAGATGCTGATGGCTTGTGTGGTGGGTACAACATTATGTGGGCGATTGCATCAGCAAATCAATTAGCCAAAAATTTCTAATTATTTAAATCAATTTCAACAAATTTATATTTAATTTCTTCATTTTTATTAATTTCAAGAATTAAATAACTACCTTTTTCTCCATCTCTTGGTCTTGTTAATGAACCAGGATTGAAGACGAAGGTATTTTTTATTTTTGTAGCAAGTTTTTTATGTGTGTGGCCAAAAAGGAAGATGTCACATTCAAGATTTTCAATATATTTTTCAGGATTAACTTGAAAATGAAAATTATTTCCATGTTCTAAATGTATTTTATAGCCTTCAATTTCGATATCTCTTGTTGTAGGCAAGTCGATAAAATCACAATTTCCTTTTACACCACAATATGAATGAAGCATGTATTCTGGCAACTGGCTATCACCAAGATGATAAAAAATTGATGCATCAAAATGCTTTAAATATATTTCATTAAGTAATGAATAATTTCCATGTGAGTCGCTAACAACAATAATTTTCATAATGTAAATATAAACTAATTAAAATGAAGTGTTAACAATTTGTTCAAAAAGTAATAAATTAAAAGATTTTATTCATTTATTCTTTTAAAACTTAAACGAATATATATAATATTTCTAGTAGGAAATGAGTAGTGATGATTGACAAAGAAGAACAACGTCAAACCCCTTATTTAGACGCTTATGAAAGATATTTAAAGGAAAATACTACAGTTTTTGATGTACCTGGTCATCATCAAGGCAAAATCAGAACTGATTTTGACAAAATTTTTACTCATGTAGTATATAAAAATGATGTTAACTGTCCTCGTGGGATGGATAATTTAATGCATCCAACAGGAGCTATTAAAGAAGCCCAAGAACTTTTTGCTAAGGCAACTGGCGCTGATTATTGTAAATTTTTGGTAAATGGTTCGACAAGTGGCAATTTAATTATGCTTTTGTCTTCATTAAAAGCTAATGATAAGATAATTTTACCTAGAAATGTTCATAAATCTGTCATAAATGGACTTATTTTGAGTGGTGCAGTTCCAATTTTTTTAATGCCTGAGATTGATAAAAATACAGAAATTGTCAATCAAATCAGTTTTAATGAATGGAAAAAAGCTATTGATTCAAATCCTGATGTCAAAGCAATATTTATTATTAATCCAACATATTTTGGTGCAACTTGTGATTTAAAAAAGATTGTACATTATGCTCATGAAAAAAATATTATTGTTCTTGTTGATGAAGCTCATGGAAGTCATTTTTATTTTTCAAATAAACTTCCAATGACAGCTATGGCAGCAGGAGCAGACATGTCAACTTTATCAATTCACAAAACTGGTGGAAGTTTGACTCAATCAAGCGTCCTACTTGTTAAAGGAAACAGAGTTAATGAATTTGAAATAAATAAATCTTTTAATTTGATTACAACAACAAGTCCTAGCAGCATTCTTCTTGCAAGTTTAGACGCTGCAAGAAAATTTTTAGTTTTTAAAGGAAGTGCGCATTTATATAAAGCAATAAAATTAGCTCGTCAAGCTAAGGAAAGAATTGATCAAATTCCTGGTTTTAAAGCTCATTCAAAAGATTATTTTGTAAAAACTTGTAGAAGTTTTAGCTATGATGAAACAAAATTATGTGTTGAAATAGATAAATTATCAATTTCTGGTTTTGATTTATATAAAATTTTAAAAGATAAATATCATGTACAGATTGAACTTGCAGAAACATATGTATTTTTACTACTATTTACAATTGGTTCAACTCAAAATGATGTTGATAAATTAGTAGAAGCATTAACTCTTATATCTAGCAAATATTATGATCCATCAACTGTTTATCAAGATCATCATTATATGGAAAACTTCCCAAATATGGTTATCAGACCACGTGTTGCATATCACGCTCCACTTTTAGTATCCAGTTTAAAAGATGCAGTTGGCAAAATTTCTAAAGAAATGATTATGATTTATCCACCTGGCATCCCTGTAATTGTTCCAGGTGAAAGATTTACTCAATCTGTTGTAGATGAAATCGAATATTACATTGAAAACAAAGCAACTATTCTAAGTGACTGGAATCAAACAAGAGAAGTTAGTGTTATTGATGAAGAAAATTGGAGTTTAGCTGATAAAATTGACTAATTTTCTATTTTTTCCAATAATTGAACATATAAAATCGTATTTATTATGTTTATGAGCGAGGAAAGAATTCGTTTTCTAATATCTGAATTCAAAAAAGGAAATCAAGGAATATTTGATGAGTTTTTTAATTTGACTAAAAACCAAGTATTTTACAACATTTTTAGTATTGTTAAAAATACAGAAAATTCAGAAGATATTTTGCAGGAAACATATGTAAAATTTCTTCTAAATTTAGATCAAATAGACGAAAATTCCTCAATTTTAGGTTATTTAATGGTTATTTCACGAAATTTATCATTAGATTTTCTCAAAAAGCATAAAAAATTAGTCGTACCACAAGACGGGGAAGTAATTGTATCTACAAAAGATGAAAATTCAATCGATTCAAACACGATTATTGAATGTGCAAAAAAGATATTAAAAGAAAAAGAATTTCGAATATTTATTTTGCACACTTTAAATGAAATGACATTTGAAGAAATATCTAGCGAAGTAAAAAGACCTCTTGGAACCGTAATTTGGAGTTACAACAACGCAATTAAAAAGATTAGAAAGGACTTAAAGTTATGAAAAAAGTTGATGATCGAAAAATAGTTGATACTTTAAAAAAGACTTCTTTTTATAATATTAAAACCACATCATCAAGCATCCTTGAAAAATATAATTCCAAAAGAAAAAGTTATGTAGAAAGTATCAAAAAGAATAAAAAACCATATATTTTTGGTGGAATTTCGGCTCTAGCAATGGCTTCCGTCGTTGGAATAGTCGTTGGAATAACTTTTTCAAACTATGAAAAGAACATTCGAGACATCAATGAAACTTATGAAGAAGTTTTTAAACCTATTCACAACGAATATCTAGCAAAACAACTTGTAACTTTTAATACATTTAGCGCAATAGATTATAGTTCATATAAAACTAACGAGTTAAATAGAGGCTTATTTTTGAAGAATAAATATTCTGTTTGCCCTGATGAAGACAATAAAGAATTGCTTTTTAATAATGCAGTAGACACTTTCGATCCATTTTCATACGGTGCAAAATCAATTTTTGAGATGAACAAAATTCATTTACTTGAAGAAGTGACTGTTTTTTCATACCAAAATGTCGATTATGACATAAAAAATTCATTATTTATAGGTGATAAATTGATTGGAAATTACTATTTTAGGTCAAATTATATTGAAAATGAGTCACATAAAGGGCTTTTTGTTGATTCAAAGGACTGCTTTTTTGAAGTTCACATTAATAATGAGTGCGAAAAAGATGATGAAGAAATAAAAGAGAAAGTGATTTCAACCTTTATCTCGCTAAATGGAAAAGATAAAAGTGTTGTAAAAATAAAAAAAGAAACAGAATTTGAAGGTGCTGAAAGCGAAAATTCATATTCATTCACTTATTTTGAAAATAAGGAAAGTCATCGAAGTAATTCCCCTTTATATACGCTTGAATATGAAATTGAAAAGGACGATGAAGACTTAGTTGCAGAAATTTCTTATAAGAAAAAAGGTGAAAAAAGTATTTTTACAGATATTGAAATGATAAATGAAAATGAATTGCAATTTTTACCAGAAATAGTAATGGATTGTGAAGGATTTGAAGATTTTATTAAAGTTAAATTTTTAGAAGATAATAGAATATATTCATCAAACAAATTTAATACCCTCAAATAATTGTTAATACCTCAATTTTATAGTATATTTCTTACTAGATTGAGGTAATATTTATGAAAATTGTATTAATTAGACATGGTGAACCTTCTCCAATTGATCATAAATTGACAGAAAAAGGCGTTTTAGATGCAAAAGCCTTAAAAGAATTCTATAAAAACGAACATATTGATAAAGTTTTCTCATCCCCGCTTGATAGAGCTTTAGATACGTGCAAAATTTTTCTTGAGGAAAGGGATGAAAAATATGTAATTTGTCCTTGGCTAGAAGAATTTGTTCATCCTGTATATTTAAAAAATAATGAAGAACCAGTTCTAAATTGGGATTTTTTACCTAGTTTTTATACAAAGAATGATGATTTATATGATCCAAAGACTTATTTAGAGACTGAAGTGATGAAATCCAGAAACATAAAACACTACTATGATTATGTAACTTCAAATTTTGATAAGATTCTTGAAGAAAATGGCTATAAAAGAAGTGGAAAATATTACGAAGTTATCGATTCAAATCGCGATGTTCTTGTCTTTTTCTGCCATCTTGGAATAATTTCCGTTATTTTGTCACACTTAACAGGAATTCCATACTCAGTTCTTGCACAAGGTTTTGCCTGTCCAACAACTGGTGTGACCACAATTTATAGTGAAGAAAGAGAAAAAGGAATCGCACAATTTAGATGCGTTTCATATGGAGATATTTCACATTTAAAAGCAAATAATATCAAACCATCTTTTCATGCTCGCTTTTGTGAGACATTTGATTCAGACGAAAGACATTAATTTCCAATAATTTTTATCCTTTAATCGTATTAATAGTATAAAAACAAAGGAGAAGTTTATGAAAATTAGGAAATTAATGTTATCAAGCATTGCTTTACTTGCTGGAGTTGGGATGGTTTCTTGCGGAGACATGCTTGGAAATGATGAAAGTTCAGTTTTTTCATCTACACAAGAAAAATTTTCAACACAAGCTGTGACTAGTTTAAGCATGATTAATTCACTTGGGTTTTCAAACGGTTTTAATCGTAAAGCTAAGCAAATCAGTGATGAAGACAAAGCAAAAATTGAACAAATTCTTCCAACCTTAGATCTTTTAATGAATAATGGAATGATTTTTGAAAGCACAGTAGTTGAAGAAGCAGTTGTTTTTAATGATGTTACTTATAATTTCAAAGAAACAATTTCTTTCGTTAATGAATCATTAGAAAAATCTAGTTATACCTTACTTTATAATTTAGAAGAAGCAAATGGCTCATCAATTAAAGCAAAAAATGATCATCATGACGATGATGAAGAGGACGAAAAAGGGCATCATGGAGATCAAAGTCATGAGAATAATAGTGAAAATTTCACAAAAATCGATGAAGAAACTAAAATTTCTGGAATCTTAATAGAGTTAAACGAAAATAAAGGATATATAAAATTACGAGTAGATGATGAATATAAATATTATAATTTTAAATTTGAAGAAAAATCAGAAAAAGATATTTTTCCAAGCAAAACACTTTTT
>CAMESA010000020.1 GCA_945935945.1 uncultured Mollicutes bacterium
TTTTTATTCATATTCTACCTCCGAAATACTTTTAATTTTGATTTTAAATGGCAAAGAATTACCATCGTTAAATGAATATTTTGAATTAAAGAATTGGAAACCAAAATCTTCAATTGAGAAAACTTTTGAATTAGGTGTAAATAATGTTGAATCATTTGCACAACCATCACTTGAAAAAGAATTGTAACCACTTGATTCAATTAAACGAAGTTCATCAAAAACATCGTAAGAAGCATCAAGTTGATAAGTTGAACTATCTTGACGTGAATTTGAAATTGGCATTAACACAGCTTCGTTTGATTCAAGATAACTACCATCCCATTCAGGATTATCTTTATCATAAACAAGTTTTGTTCCAGAATCGCCATAATAAACTCTACATTTAAAAATTCTTCCATCGCAATGATAAATTCTTACTCCACTTCTTGTCATAACATCTAAATCTTGTCTAAAGTAGATTTTATCCCCATAAGTATCTTTGTAATTTAATCCATCTGGTGTATATAAATCGATTAATAAATATTCACTAAAAGGATTGAATTCATATTTAAATGGTTCTTCTTTATTATATTTTGAATAACTCTCAACGCTTGTTGAAATTTCTTGATAATTTGAAGGAATAACAATGACATTATGATCACCTTTGTTTGCTGGAGGTAAAATAATTTCACTACTTCCATAAACAACAAAAGGAGTTACCCAACCAAGAAGCATCTTTGAATAACTATCAAGATCATAAACGTTTTGATCCATCATAGTTAATTTTCCACTTGGTCTATATGTTTGACTATCAGTAGCATAATAATCATTTAATCCAAGTAAATGACCAGTTTCATGAATAAAAGTATGTGAATCAAGTAATGTTGTTTCATCCCAAACAGGATATTCAACACTTTCAGTATAGCCATCTGGAATAATTGACTCATATGAGCAATATGAAGTGTACATCATATCAAAACTTGCCCATGAAAATCCTGAAGTTGTTGGAGCATGTAGATTTGGTGCAGTTGAATAATCCCAACCTGTAAAATTCCAAAATGATGTATTTAATTGATTTGAAATTCCATTTTTTGCAGAAAGTAATGCTTCAGTTGACCAATCTAAATGGTCATAAATTAACCAAACACCATCGATTGATCCATCTCCAAGGCCATCAAAGTTGTTATCATAATCTTTGAAGTTGAGATTATATTTTGCTTTTGCCCATTCTACAGCTTTGTTTAAAATTTGAACAATTGTTCCATTTGTCCCTTGTGTAATATCGTTTGGTCCTTTAATTCCTGCTTCACTAGCATCAAACCAATCAGTAACGAGACCTTCAATATTTAGTTTATTAAAACTAGCTTCTTTATAATATTCTTTTACCGACATAAAACCATTCTTTGGATCATTTTCTCCAAACATCATGGTTTTAATATCTTCAAGAACTTTATCTGTTTTATATTCTTCGCTTCCAGGAATGTGAACTGGAATAACAAGTAAATTATTAGTTCCAGTTGATGGAAAAACGCTTTCATTATTTGATAAAGTGCCACTTAATGTATCATAAGAGTACTTTAAAGAAACATTTTTTGGCGAAATATAACGAGATTTTGGTGATGTTTCATCATTTGCTTTAAAAATTCTTACAGTTGCAGTATCAAGTTTAACTGTATTTTTAACTCCACCAGCACAACTAATTAAAGAAAATAAACTTAATGAGATAAATAATAATTTTTTCTTCATATCTTTATTATATTCTCCTTTATAAACTATAAATATATATAGATAACTTAAAGGTCCATAGTCAAAACTATGGACCCCTCAATTTTTAAACGAAATTAGAATTAGTCAGCAAGAGTGAGAAGTCTCACAGGAGCATTATCACCTTTTCTATTTTCTAATTTATAAATTCTTAAGTAGCCACCATTACGTGAACTAAATCTTTTTGCTAAATCATCGAATAATTTAGTTAAAGCAACTGGTTGACCTTCAACATTGTAGTTTCTTAAAACTGCAGCTGCTTGTCTACGTGAATGTAAGTCACCTTTCTTAGCAAGAGTAACGAGGTGATCAAATTGTTTGATAACGTCTTTTACCATGCTTGTTGTAACAGTAACTTTTTCAAAAAGAACTAATTCAGTAACAAGATTTCTGACTTGTCCTTTTTTCTTTGCAGATGTATAAGGTGTCTTAAATCTTACACCACCTTTACCATGTACGTTTTTTCTACCGTATTGCATATATTATCTCTCTCCTTAATCTTCTTTGTTATCTTTGAATGAGAGTCCTCTTTCAATAAGTTTGCTCTTAACTTCAAGTAAGGATTTCTTACCAAGATTTCTAACTTTCATCATTTCTGTTTCAGTCTTTTGTGTTAATTCACTAACTGTACCGATTCCAGCTCTCTTTAAGCAATTGTAACTACGGACACTTAAATCTAAGTCTTCAATTGAACCACTAACACTTGTGTCAACAGGTTTTGCTTCAGGATCTTTTTCTAAATCAATTTCACTAAATTTATCATCAAGTTCTAAGAAGTTTTCAAAATGATATGTAAGGATTTTTGCACTTAATGCAATTGCATCTTGAGGAGCAATTGAACCATTTGTCCAAACTTCAATTGTTAATTTATCAAATCTTGGATCGTGACCAACACGAGTTTGTTCAACTTTGTAGTTAACACGTGTAACTGGAGAATAGTTACTATCTGTAGCAATTCCACCACTTACTATATTTAATGACTTATTTTCTTCGCTTGTAGCATAACCTCTACCATTTCTCATGTGAAGAGTCATGTGAAGTTTTCCGCCAGGAGCGATGTGAGCAATAACAAGATCTGGGTTAACAACCTCAACACCAGTTGGCATTTCGATATCGCCAGCTCTTAATTCGCCTTCAGTTGCATTAATTGTTGCTTCGTAATCAGCTTTTGTGATTACATCACTTTTTAAAACTAAATCTTTGAGATTAAGGATGATTTGTGTTAAATCTTCTTCAACACCTTCTAAAGCAGTGAATTCATGAACAGCGCCTTCGACTTCAATTGCATAGACGCTAGTACCAGGTAATGATGAAAGAAGAACTCTTCTTAATGCATTGCCAAGTGTCAAGCCGTACCCTCTTTCAAGTGGTTCGCAAACTACTTTACAATAATTTTCAGAAGTATCAACTACTTTTAATACGTATTTGCACTCTTCAAAAGGGTGAGCAATTTTTAATTCATTTTCAGCCATTATCTTTTCATCCTCCTTAGATATTAACCGTGTGTTCTTTTTGGTGGACGGCAACCGTTGTGTGGAATTGGAGTTGTATCAACGATTGATGTTATTTGAAGACCAGCTTGAGCTAAAGCTCTAACTGCACTTTCTCTACCAGCACCAGGACCTTTGACGTCGACATCAACACTCTTAATACCTTGCTCAACAGCTGCTTTACCTGCTGCTTCAGCAGCACTTTGAGCTGCAAAAGGAGTAGATTTTTTAGCACCTTTGAATCCTAATACACCACTTGATGACCAAGCGATTGCATTTCCAGCCTCGTCTGTAATTGTGACGATTGTATTGTTGAAGGTTGCGTGAATGTGAGCGACACCTTTACTAAAAGATCTCTTAATTTTCTTTTTACGGGTAGTTTGTTTTTTAGCCATTTTTTCTACCTCCTATTATTTAACAGCTTCTTTCTTATTAGCGATTGTCTTACGTGGACCTTTTCTAGTTCTTGCATTAGTCTTTGTTCTTTGACCTCTGACTGGAAGACCTCTTCTATGTCTGATACCACGGTAGCAACCGATTTCTTGAAGACGTTTGATGTTAAGTCCGATTTCTCTTCTTAAATCACCTTCAACTTTAAGGTGGGAGATTTCGTTTCTAATTCTTGTAATTTCTTCTTCGCTTAAGTCTTTAACTCTTTTTGAAGGATCGACTTTAGCTTTTTCTAAAATTTGTTTACTTGTTGTAAGTCCAATTCCGAAAACGTAAGTTAAGCTGACGACAACAACCTTATCGTTTGGAATATCAACACCGACTATACGTGCCATAATCTTTACAATTCTCCTTAATTAACCTTGTCTTTGTTTGTGCTTAGGATTTGAGCAAATAACCATTAATTTGCCATGTCTTTTGATAACTTTGCACTTGTCACAAATTGGTTTAACGGATGGTCTAACTTTCATAATTACCTCCTAGTAGACTACTTGTGTCTAAAAACTATTCTGCCATTGTTTAAATCATAAGGCGATAATTCAACAGTAACCCTATCTCCCGGTAAAATGCGAATGTAATGCATACGGATTTTACCAGAAACAGTGGCATGGATTACTACATCATTTTCTAACTTTACTTTAAAGTTACAATTTGGTAAAGCTTCTACAACTACCGCCTCAACGGTTATAACATCTTGTTTTGCCATTTAATTTCCTTCCTCTTCTTTTAAAGTTAAGATTTCATAGCCATTATCAGTCACCGCAACCGTATTTTCATAGTGAGCTGATAGTTTGCCATCTTTAGTTTTAACAGTCCATTCATCATCTAGAACGATTAAATCAACCTTTCCCTCATTTACCATAGGTTCAATTGCAATAACCATTCCTTTTTGAAGAACAGGTCCCGTTCCAGGTTTTCCTACATTTGGAACATAAGGATCTTCATGTACTTTGCATCCAACGCCATGACCAGTGTAATCACTGGTTAATGTGTACCCTTCTTTTTTTGCACACATCTCAATTGCGTGAGATACATCACCTAGATGGATTCCAGGTTTTACTAATTTAACACCCTCAAAAAATGCATTACGTGTGGTATCAATTAGCTTTTTTGCACTTGGAGAGATTTCTCCAACTGGAAATGTGCGGCATGCATCAGCGACATAACCTTTTAATGTAGCCATACAATCATAACTTACGATATCTCCTTCTTTTAAAATTACTTTTTTAGAAGGAATGCCGTGAATTAAGACGTCGTTTACGCTGATACAAATTGCACCTGGGAATCCTCCATAACCTTTTGCAGAAGGAATTGCTCCTTTTGAACGAATAAATCTTTCTGCAATTTTATCGAGTTCCCAAGTAGAGATTCCAGGTTTAGTGTGAGATTCTAAAAGATCGAATAATTCAATCAATATTTTTCCTGCTTCTTTAATTGAAGCAATCTCACGTTGACTTTTAATAATAATTCCCATTAATTAGTCCTTCAACAAGTCATTGACTTTATTAAGAATTTCATCAAGAGGTTTATCACCATCAAGATCATTTAATAAATCTAAATCTCTATAAAATTTGATAAGTGGTTCAGTTGACTTATGATATTCATTAAGTCTTTCTTTTAAGGTTTCTTCATTATCATCTTTTCTTTGATAAAGTTCACCTCCACACAAATCACATACACCTTCAACTTTAGGTTGTAAAGTTTTTATATGAAATGGTGCGCCACATTTCTTACAAACACGTCTCCCTGATATTCTTTCAACAAGAATTGATTCAGGGACGACAATGTTTAAGACATGATTAACTGGTCTATCAATTTCTTTTCCGATTTCTTCAAGTGCTCTAG
Organism: uncultured Mollicutes bacterium; assembly: GCA_945935945.1. Next base: position 5,529 of record CAMESA010000020.1, read on the forward strand.
CTTGTTCTAAAGTACGTGGGAAACCATCAAGAAGATAGCCATTTGCACAATCAGGATTTGATAATCTTTCTTTAACAAGTCCTATTGTAACATCGTCTGGTACAAGTAAGCCTTTAGAAATATATTCATTAGCGAGCTTTCCTAAACTAGTACCGTTTTTAATAGCTTCTCTAAACATATCTCCAGTAGAAATATGTGGAATTTTATAAAAACTTGAAATACGTTTTGCGTTTGTTCCTTTTCCAGCTCCAGGTGGGCCCATTAATATAATATTTTTCATAAAGACAGTTTACATACCTCCGATTACTTCATCATAACTCTTACCAGCAATTAAACCATTGATTTGGTTATTAAGTTCGAGGGCAACACCAACAACGATGATGAGACCTGTACCGCCAAGTGCAAGGCTTGAGTCATTACCAAATACACCACTTAAAGTTAAAATGACAGGAAGTGCACTAATAAATGTTAATGAACAAGCACCAATTAGTGTAATTCTGTTTAAAACTCTACGGACGTATTTTTCGGTTTCAATACCTGGACGAATTCCAGGAATGTAGCTTCCATTTTTTTGGAAGTTTTCAGCAAGTTGAGTAGGATTGATTTGAAGATTCGCATAGAAGAATGTAAATGTGAAGACAAGTATCATGTAGATAAATAATCCCCATGGAATCATAACTCCACCTGTATCAACAAGTTGATTGTATTGGAATATCTTTAGCCATTCAGCATTTGCTGCATCGCTTGAAATGAAAGATGCAATAACACTTGGTGCCATTAAGATACTACTAGCAAAAATGACAGGGATAACTCCAGCGCTATTTACTTTAATAGGAAGGAAACTAGCTTTTGAAATTTTTTCACTTCCTCCACTACGTGTCGCATGTTGAACTGGTAATTTACGTTTACTTAATTCAATAAAGATAACGAACGCAATAATTAAAATAAATGAAAGTATGTAAAGTATAAACTGGAATACGCCTTTTGTTGCTTCAATGTTTCCATGATTCCAACTTTGAAGTACCCATTTTTGGAACGCAGTACTCATTTGGTTTGGAAGAGAGCATACAATACCTGCAAAAATTATAACTGAAATACCATTACCAATACCTTTTGTTGTGATTTGGTCGCCAAGCCACATAACAAGCATAGCTCCAGCAACCATAATCGTAACAATATAAGCATAAGAGAGGAAATTCTCTTCAAGTGTAAATGTGATCCAAGAAGTATTCTTAGCAGTTTGGATAATACCATAAGCTTGAACAGCAGCAAGCATTAAAGTTAAATAACGAGTTGCCATTTCAATCTTACGTCTTCCATATTGACCTTGTCTATTTAACTCGGTCAATGCTGGAAGAACATCCATACTAAGGAGTTGGATAATAATTTGTGATGTAATGTATGGGGAAACACCGAGGGCAAAAATTGAAAAGTTCTGTAATGCTCCTCCACCAAGCAAATTCATTAATGCTAATACATTGTTTGAATTACTTTGTAGTTGATTTGAGAATTCACTTGCGTCAATTCCAGGAGTTGGAATAGCACAACCGATTCTAAAAACAAATAAAATCATTACCGTAAAAAAGATACGGTTAAGGACTTCTTTGTTATTAAAAATTTCAATAAACTTCTTCATGTTTTGCCTTAGTAAAATTTATACCTATATATTATTTACTAATTTCAGCTTTAGCGCCACATTTTTCGATCTTTTCAGATGCGGAATTTGAAATTTTATCTGCGACGATTGTAACTTTCTTAGTTAATTCACCATTACCTAAGACTTTTAAACCATCATATTCTTTTTGGATAAGACCTTTTTCAAAAAGTGATGTCATTGAAACTGTATCACCATCGTTAAAATATTTTTCAATTGTAGCTAGATTGATGATTGCGTATTCTTTATGACCAAAGTTTTTAAAACCTCTTTTTGGTAAACGTCTATAAAGTGGTAATTGTCCACCTTCGAATCCAAGTCTGACGCCACCGCCAGATCTTGAATTTTGACCTTTGTTTCCGCTTCCACCATTTTTGCCAAGTCCACTTCCAAGGCCTCTGCAGCGTCTAATTTTAGTTTTTCTGCTTCCTTCAGTAGGTTTGAGATTATTTAACATCTTCTTCTCCTCCTTTACGTAAAGCCATTACTGCTTTATAGTCTTTTTGGTTAACAAGTGCATCATATGTTGCACGGATAACATTAATTTTTGTTCTAGAACCATGAACTTTTGAGTAAACGTTTTTAATACCTGAAAGTTCAATGACAGCTCTAACTGGACCACCAGCGATAATTCCAGTACCTTCTGGTGCTGGTCTTAAGAAGACAGTTGTAGCACCGAATTTGCCAATAATTTCGTGTGGGATTGTGTTTCCTTTGACGATTTTGACATCAACGACTTGTCTTTTTGCTTTTTCGACAGCCTTTTTGATTGCGTCTGGGACTTCACCGCTCTTACCAGTTCCAAATCCGAATTTACCTTTACCATTACCAATGACGACAAGAGCTGAGAATTTCATTCTCTTACCACCTTTGACAACTTTTGTAACTCTGTTGATTTGAACAACTCTTTCTTCGTATTCTTTTACGACTTCTTTACGAGGTTGGCGTTGGAAATTCTTTTTGTTTTTGTTGAATCTTCTTTTGCCATCTTGTGCTTTTTCTTCTTTAGGAGCTGCTGCGTCTTTTGTTTCTTCAACTTTTTCTGCGACTATGTTTTTATTTTCTTCCATTGTCCTTCTCCTTAGAATTTTAAGCCATTTTCACGAGCAGCTTCAGCAACTGCTGCGACACGACCGTGATAAATGTATCCGCCTCTATCGAATACAACATTTTCAATTTTGAGAGCTAAACATTTTTTAGCAATGTCAGCACCGACGAGTTTTGCAGCTTCGATATTGTTACCGTGTTCTAATTTTAATGATTCACTAGAACTTGAGCAAAGTGTAATTCCTTTTGTATCATCGATAACTTGAACTTCAATGTTTTTGTTTGATCTATAAACACAAAGTCTAGGAGCTTGGCTTGTTCCACTAATCTTAGCGCGAACTCTTCTATGTCTTCTAAGTCTTTCTGCGTTTCTATCAACTTTATTTATCATATACTATCTAGCTCCTATTATTTCTTACCAGCACGTTTTCCCTCTTTACGTAAGACATTTTCGCCAACGTAACGGATACCTTTTCCTTGATATGGTTCAGGTTTTCTGATTTCTCTAATTTGAGCAGCAACTTGACCGACTTTGAATTTATCGCTTCCAGATACTTCGATGAAACAGTTAATATCTTTTGATTTTGTATCAATAACTTTGATAGTAACGCCATCCATTGGAGAAATTGTAACTGGATGTGAGTAACCGACATATAAAACAACATCTTTACCCTTCATTTCAGCTCTATAACCAATACCGATAATTGCTAATTTTTTAACGAAGCCTTCGTGGCATCCTGTACAAGCGTTTTGAATTAATGCACGAATTGTACCATGCATAGCTTTTACAGATTTAGTGTCGTTTACACGTGTAACTTTTAAGATACCATCATTAATTTCGACACCAAGGACTTTTGAATCAAATGCGATTTTGTCTTCACCAAATTTTCCTTTAATATCAACAAAACCTTCACCGATTGTTACATTTAATCCTTCTGGAATATGGATGAGTTTATTTCCTATACGTGACATAAATCTATCCTCCTATTACCATACGAAGCAAATGACTTCACCACCGACATTTTGAGCTCTACAAGCTTTATCAGTAAGAAGACCTTTACTTGTTGAAATAATTGCAATTCCAAGACCTTTAAGAACGTAAGGGACATGTTTACTGTCTGTTGTAACTCTTAATCCTGGTTTTGAAATTCTCTTTAAACCGGAAATGACTTTTTCGCCTGTTGGGCCGTATTTTAATACGATTGAAAGAGTTTTCTTTCCAGTTTTATCTTTTGTTTCTTTATAACTTGTAATGAATCCTTCGCTTAGTAAGATTTTTGCGATCCCAACTTTCATAGTTGATGAAGGCATAGAAACTGTTTCATGATGTAAAGCATTAGCGTTTCTAATTCTTGTAAGCATATCTGCTATTGGATCTTGATGCATCTTCTATTCCTCCTAATTACCATGATGATTTTTTCATGCCTGGGATTTCACCCTTATAAGCAAGTTCACGAATACAAACTCTACAAAGACCGAATTTTGAATAAACACTGTGTGGTCTACCACATCTTGCGCAACGTGTATATTCTCTGACTTTGAACTTTTGTGGTCTTGATTGTTTAACCTTTAAACTAGTTTTTGCCATACTGTTATCCTCTATTATTTATTGAAAGGCATACCTAACTCTTTTAATAGAGCGTAAGCTTCTTCATCTGTATTAGCTGTAGTGACAATTGTAATGTCCATACCTCTAACCTTTTGAACCTTATCATAATTGATTTCAGGGAAAATTAATTGTTCTTTAATTCCTAAAGTATAATTTCCTCTGCCATCAAATGAGTTTTTACTAACACCACGGAAGTCTCTAACTCTTGGGAGAGAGATTGAAACTAACTTATCGAAGAATTCATACATTCTGACTCCTCTTAAAGTTACTTTACATCCGATTGGTTCGCCTTCTCTTAATTTAAAGGTTGCGATACTCTTTTTAGCCTTAGTGATGACTGGTTTTTGACCAGTAATAAGTGCTAATTCTTCAACAGCTTCTTCAATTCTCTTTTTGTCTTGAGTTGCATCACCAACACCAATATTGATTGTGATTTTTTCAAGATGTGGAACTTGCATAATTGAAGTGTATTCGAATTGCTTCATTAATTTTGGAGCAATTTCCTTTTTGAAAGATTCAATTAATCTTGTTGTACTAGGAGCTTTATGACTAGCTGTTTCAGTTTTTGTTGTTTTCTTTGTTTCTGCCATAACTTTCTCCTTTATTTAACTTCCTTCTTTGAAGATTTCATAAATCTTACTTTTTTACCATTTTTATCTTCTTTATATCCAAGTCTTGTTCCTTTTTTTGATTTTTCATCATAGAACATGACATTTGAAGCATCGATTGGTGCAAAGATTTCTTGAATACTTCCTTCAGGATTCATTTGATTTGGTTTTACATGTTTTTTGCAAACATTAACACCATCAACGATAACTCTGTTTTCTTTTGGAAATACTTTTTGGATTGTTCCAATGCTTCCCTTGTTCTTACCAGAGATAACGATTACTTTATCACCTTTTTTAAGTTTCATATTTTCTTTACCTCCTTATAAGACTTCAGGAGCAAGAGAAACGATTTTCATAAAAGTTTCACCTTTTTCTCTTAATTCTCTTGCGACTGGTCCGAATACACGAGTTCCGACTGGTGTCTTATCTTCATTAATAATAACGCATGCATTATCATCAAATCTGATTGTTGAACCATCTTTTCTTTCAAGTGGATAACTTGTTCTGACAATAACTGCTTTGACAACGCTACCTTTTTTAACTTTTCCATTTGGGATAGCATCTTTTACAGCACATTGAACAATGTCACCGACTGAACAACTTTTTCTGTGGCTTCCGCCATAGATTCTGAATACTCTAACTGAACGAGCACCGCTATTATCAGCAACAACTAAATTTGTTTCTGTTTGTATCATAATTATTCGGCCTCCTTCTCTTCTTCATGGAGAACTTCTTTGAGTTCTTCGCTTTCAATAACTTTAATGCTTTCAAGAGCTTTTTGATCTACTGAAATAAGTACGAATCTCTTTAAAGCACTAAGTGGTCTGCATTCTTCGATTGTAACGACATCTCCAACATGTGCGATTTCGTTTTCATCGTGCGCATAATATTTATTTCTGAATTGAACTCTCTTTTTATATTTTGGGTGTTTTCTATAACCTTCCATTTGGACGACAATTGTTTTTGCGCTCTTGTCGCTAACAACTACACCTGTAATTCTTTTCTTGTGATCCATAATTAGTTGCCTTCCTTATTCATACCGAGTTCTCTTTCTCTTAAGACTGTGTAGATACGAGCGATGTCTTTTCTAATTCTCTTAAGTTCGAGCATGTTATCAAGATTACCAACGGCTTTCTTTCTTCTTAAATTGAATAATTGTTCTTTGAGGGAATAAACTTGATTATTTAATTCTTCAGTAGATAATTCTCTAACTTCTTTAATCTTCATAAACTACTTTGTCTCCTCTTTACTTACAATTCTTGTACGGAGTGGTAATTTATAGCTAGCTTGACGTAATGCTTCAACTGCTATATCTTTTGGTACTCCGCCAATTTCAAACATAACTCTATTCTTTTTAACGACTGCAACCCAGTATTCTGGACTACCTTTACCAGAACCCATACGAACTTCAGCTGGTTTTTTGGTTTTAGCTAAGTGTGGGAAGATTCTGATATAAATTTTTCCTTCACGTTTTGTGTAACGTGATAAGACAATTCTGCAAGCCTCGATTTGTCTATCGGAGACCCAGTTTCCACTTGTTGCTTGGAGACCATATTCACCAAATGCAACAGTATTACCACCTTTAGATAATCCTTCATATCTAATAATATGAGGACGTCTGTATTTAACTCTCTTTGGTTGTAACATAACTA
>CAMESA010000021.1 GCA_945935945.1 uncultured Mollicutes bacterium
CCGCTATTATAATTTAAACAACTACATATATCATCAATGTTACTTTTTAAGTGATAAAGCAACAACAGTTTCAATGTGGTTTCTTTTAGGCATACAAATTGCACTAATAATCTGGATAAAATAAGAAACGAACACATAGGATGCATTGGTGCGATTACCAGATATGAGATATTAATCACCTGTTCCACTAAACACAGGAGACAATAGATACATAGCAAATTGACAAATCTTAGAGGTATCGTAGTCACCATTATTATGATTTATCGATTAAATTTTATATTTAAAAAATCTATCTTGACAATAAACATTTATTTTAACAAGAAATCCGAAAAGTAACAATAAACTACTCAAGATTATCAAAATATAATGGATATTCTAGATTGTAAAATAATTTAAAAGTTCTTTACAAATTAGAATTGGAATTTCGCTCCTGGCCCTCCTTTAATAGGCACTTCCAAAGCACCATTAATACCTATTAAAATAGATGGTCTAATCGCAACTTCAGCAACACTATCAGGTATATCTTCAAATTGATCGGCATCAAGATTTATAGCACAATCGTTTGTATAAACTTCCATTAAGCCATTTTCAGACTCTGAAATATCCCTGAGCAACCAATTTGGTGTATGATCTACAATTACTTGGAAATTCGTAATTAATTCGTTTTTATATTGCACTAACTCTGAATTTTTCAATATATAATGTTCTGCAGACATACATTCAACTATATCATTCCAGCTACTAATAGAACGATATTCATCAATATCAATTTTTTCACTCGATATATTAAGCCCTGTACAAATAAATGAATAATTAGTTGAATTCCAAGAAACAACTTTAGAATTCAATTCGTCTTCATCATAGTATTGGTTTGTTTGGTTAGCGAAAGGCTCATCTCTAACAGACTTGTATGAAGGTAAGAATACTTTATCATAGAAAAATTTCTTAGTTTCGCCTAAAAACTCAATAATTTGAGCTTGACATAGCATATTTTTTTCTATTTCATTAAAAGCAGTTTCATAGAAGTAGTCATTAAGCCAACTTCTTATATCGGATCCTTCGTATGAACAAGCTAAATTACCGGTTCTTTTATTTAAAATCTTAGAGATTTCTTCGCCATCCCAGTGAATGTCTAAATTGTTTAAATTAATAGGCGATTTAAAGTCTAAGGAATTTCTAGAGATTACAAAGGCAACTTGTTTATTTTTAGAAGAATCAACATTAATTACTCTCCATTGAATAGGCTTAAACATAAAATAATCATCATTATATTTTAAAAACTTTAAACCTATGAAACTAACCACATTATTCTTATCAGGTAATAGATTATTTAATTTTTCAATTAATTCAAAGGAATCAACTTTTGTTTGAGGATAATTTCCAATAGTAAAATAAACCGAATTAAATCCAGCTCTATCTCGAACTCTAATATAAGGGCTAGGGTTCCAAAGAGTTAAATCTTTAGAAGAATTAGATTTTTCTTTTAAAATAGTTTCAATTTCTTCAATTCTAATTTTCTTTTTGTCAATTCCATAATAATTTTCTATTTCTGAAATTGATCTAATATATTCTTGCTCAATTTCATAAAGATCAGCATTAATCCTATTCATTTCATCGCATTGATTAATATTTGGGAAACTGTTAGCGGCTTTTTTTGCTTCAGAATAATCTAATTCAACAACAGATAATTTGGCACGTAATTCTTTTTTCTGTTTAATTTGAAAAAAACCACACCTGCTAATCTTAGCAGATAATTCCATCATCTCATTTCTAAGAGATGTCTTTTCTTCTTGAAGTAATGAAATCTTTTTATTATATGTTGTAGTAAAATTGTTTTTTAATTCCAATAATTTGTCCTTTTTAATGTTATAATCTTCTTTTAATTTTGTGTAATCGCTTGAAGAATAAAAAGTGCTAATTTCATTCTTCAAGGCAGCTAATTCATTACTCAATTTTTCTATAACATCATCTTTAGAAATTGCGTCACAATTATCAATATAATTCTGCATATCTAAATCGCCATATTCTTTGTTAATATATCTAAATGCTTCTAACAATAAATTTTTATCATCATTGCTCATATATGGTTTAATGCACATAGGAACATTTTTTCTTAAGAAAGAATATTCAGAATTGCAATACATCCCCTCAATGCATTCTTTAATCAACTTATCGGAATTTAAAAAATTCCCTAGCATCTTAAAGATTAATAATGGCTTCTTATAATCTTCAGGTGTACGCGCTTCCCTTAACATACGCATTGCCTTGTCATAATCTTCCTTATTTTTGTTATATAAAACTTCTTGTTGAAAAAAATTGAGTTTGTATTTTAATTCATCATTAGCATATTCAACTGCTTTTCGAAAAAATTCACCAAAAAATATGTTGTTACTACTACAAGCTAAAGGTAATTCTTTAGAATTGATTTTATTTTCAACTTTAAATTTAATAAAATAACCTTCAGCACATTTAGGATCGATTTTAATAATTTCATCAGCCAATTCATCAGCTTCTTCGAATTGGTCCTTAGACAAACAAGTATTTGCTTTAGCTATTTTTGATGCTAGTACAACAACTTTATTATTGTCTTCAAATGTCCCTGCGTTGCCCTTACTCTTTTTAATTAATTTTTGAATGCCTTTTAATATATCCTGTACATATCCTAATTTAGAAAGGTCTTGTGATTGAAGATTTGTAAACTCCTCAGGCATCTCATATGGGCTCATATCTTTATAGCAAGGAATTAGAACTTTGTTTTTATCGGTTTTCATCATCGTTATGAATCTTGACCACTCATTTTTAACCCACGGAGCATTAAAATATTCTTTTTTTGTTCCAATCACGAGCATTATTTTTGATGAACTCAATGCTGAGAAAATATATGGTTCATATTCCATTCCCAGTTTATCTTCGAGTGATATTTTAGAAAAGAATACTCTGTAACCTTTATCAGATAAAGCATCATATATTTCTTCACCCAAAACACTATCAATAGTTCTTTTTTTATTTTTATCAGTTTCTTTATAACAAATAAAAATATCATATGGTTCTTCTTGGTTTGAAAGTTCTAAAATCTTTTTTTGAACTCCATCAATATATTTTGCTTCTTCGTTATAAAGTACACGAGCAATCGGATCTGACAATTCAATAGTTTTTAAATAATCATTATCCATCAAAATAGAATTTAGTAAAGTTCTGTGGCAAGTAGGGACTTTCTTTCCTGCTGTTGGATCAGTTACATATTCAATCCCATATTTACATAAACATAAACCCCAGTAAGCTTCAGCTTGTTCGCCTTGATCCGCAATGATTTTTTCGTATATAGATGATGCCTTGTCATATTCATGAACAGACAATTGATATGCTGCTCTGTTATATAATTGAAGAGTTTTTTCCTTATCAACATTTGGTACGGTTTGGCAAGTACCACAGTAAGAACAAGTAATTGTTTTTTCATTACCCGTGACTTCAAGATCGCCACCACACATTTTACATTTATAAATCATAGTAATACTCCATTAACTAATAAGAAAATAATGCACTATTTCTAAAAATTACTCATTATGCCAAGAAAAATAAGTGCTATCTATCTTTTATAAATTCATTCTCAATTTGAACAATTCTATGTTTCTTTGAGTCAATAACTTTTTGAACTTCTTCTTTATCTTTTTTAACTTTTTCTTTTGCTTTGCAAATATCACGATTTAATTGTTCAATTTGCAATTTTTTCGCTTTCTTTTCTTTTATCGCAAAGAAACCCAATACTGCCAAAGTCGAATTAGCAAGCTGAATTTCTTCTTTCAAATCAGATATTTCTTTGTCAGCGTTAATCGAGTCCCTCTTGGATTCAAGCTGTTTAATTTCTACCTCTAATTGTGCTTGTTCTTTGAGCAAGGCATCTTTAAGTTCAGCATTTTCTGACCAGAATTTTTTAATACGCTCTTGTTTTTCAGCTTCCAACCTTTCTTCTTCAGCTTTTCTTCTAGCTTCTTCTATTTTTTTGGTTTTATTCTGAATTTTAGTTCTTCTAGCCTTGAAATTTTCCAAATCTTTTCTTCTACGAGCTTTTGCTTCTTCTGTTAACCCAACATTTTGAGTAGCACGATAATCACCAATCCAATAATAATGGACGTATGTTAAATCAATAGCAGTTTCTTCATAATCAATCAAATTATCGTAGACATACTCGAGATGGACAGGCCCATATTTATCAAGTGTATCAAGAAGAATGATACAATTTGAAAGAATTGTAATATATTCTTTCCAACCATCATCATCTTCTTCGTGTGAATACCTATCCCATCTATCTCTTCCGAAATTGTAGCCTTTCAAAACAGCGCGATTTAACTTATTAGAAACATAACTCATAATAAATTCGTAGTTAATCTTATTGTCTGTTTTCTCACAAACGCCATAAATAACATCTCTAACATTAGCAACCACATTTATGGCCATATTAACTGTATTTGTATCATAAGGATACGAACCAAAGTCTTCAATGAACTCATTAATTGCATCAAGAGCAGCACAAATGAGTGAATACTCGATTTCATACTGTTCAGAAAACTTAGTTTCATCATCGGCCATCAATGTGTTTGAAGAATAATTTAAATTAATTAAACTAGCCAACTCCTGGATTTTCATCCCATTTAAAAGTTGTTTTACTTGAACAGCATTTTGCTCAAAAAAATCTGATTTAACTTCATATGAAGACATATAACCAATATCATATCGTTGCTTACAAACCTGACACTCGCAATTTAGAGCATCAATTCTCATCACGGGTCCACCGCAGTTTTTACATTTTAATAGTTCCATCTTTTAAATACCTCCTTGGAATTTTCATTATTTTCTAAAAAAACTATAATACCAGAAACAACAGAAATAACGATTCCGAGTATTATTCCTGTAAAAATACATCCACCGCCAAATTTTGGCTTTTCATGATAAGTTACATATTTACAAGGAGACCATTCTGCTTTTGGCAATGTCCCAGCTATAAAAATATATAAAAAACTAAAAATGAACGTTGTAATTAATGATAGTATAAAAACAACCACCCAAGAGTCTTTATGAGACATCAACAAAAATAGTGATATCAAACCGAGACCTAATGATAAAAAATAAAGAATTACAGTCGCTAATCCAAAAAAGCCAATGCGTTCTTGATATATAGTGTTATAATGCTTCACACCCACAGTGCTAAACATTATTTTGTATCCACTTGAGCCTTCGTAATAATGGTTACCTGAAACAGCGGGGAGTGTGAACAAAGCTAAACAAAGTATCAAAAAAACAAGAATTAAAACTAATGGTAATGCCTTTTTGAACGTCATTCTTTTCTCCTTCCACAATTAGAACAGAATTTAGATTCAATATTTTTGGTTCCACAATTAGGGCACTCAATTAAGAATTTTTAGCCATAGAGATACTTTACTTTTTAATTTCTACATTTGATAAAGCATATTCAAGCGCCATTGAAAGTATTAAATTTCTTGTTCTACCGGTTTCGTTTGCAATTTCATCGAACTTTGAAATTAAATCATTAGAAAGACGCAGCGAAATGACAGATGAATCTCCCTTGTAATTTTTTGAAGTAACCTCAAATTTTGCTCTTTCAATTTGTATTATTATTGTAACACATTTGTATTTTTATGTATATTTTCAATTTTTTAACACCAATTACTTGCTTGAAATAATATATCATATTTTATGCTTTCATTGTTATTATTTAGACAAAATAAAAATTTGTTACTTGACTTATTTATTGCAACAAATATATTTTTATTCATAGTTTAATATTATTTTTTGTCGGTTACCCTTCTTTCTTTTCTATATTTCTATCTAGACTGGTTAAGAAAGAAAATGATGCTTTGATATAATTATTTTCCCTTCTGTAATTGCTAATAATAGAGATGCGGACATTTTTTTGGACTATAATCCATTTAAAACTTATTCATATTTAATTAATAGAAATACTCTATTTTTTTATTTTTAATTTCAACACAAACAAATGCTTGTGGAACAAAACCATTTTCACCAATAGATTTCACATTAGAATTATTAACACGATACTTCAAATCTTCGAAAAAATCTTCTCTCATAATGGAAACAGATTGTGAAATAAAATCTCCTGTGTTATATTTAGTACTTCTAGTCAAAATACAATAAGAATCATAATAAGCGCTATAGGCATACCCTTTTTTCTCCATTTCTTCTATAAAAGAACTTGCATATTCTGTGTAATCGAAAACCATACTTAACATACTTTCTTTTCTAATATTAATAGCATTTGATAATTCTGTCGGAGAAAGAAGATTGTCTTTTTCTTTTTCAAAAATGTCGTTGATATAATCATCTAGTAAATCTTCATCAAAACCATTTTGAAAATTCTCATCAATAGTCTTTGTAAGTGCTAATGAATTGCCGATATTATTTAAAAACTTTGTATATGTAATCCTTGATTTTAAATCATCAAGCATGCCGAGTGCTTTAAATTCTTCTTTCGAAGGAATAAAAATGTAATCATTAAGAGTTTTATTTTTAACTTCGAATCCATCACTTTCATTTGAAATACTAGTTAAACATAGCATTTCTTTTTCTTCTTCTGAGAAAAAAGTAGAAATGAAATTATTACAAATCCATTTCCTTATATCAGAAAACTCATAATCAATTACACTATTGCCATCTTTCTTGATTATATTATTGCCGTCAAGCTTTATATTTGTTTCTTCATTAAATGATAAGAAATCTAAATTATAAAGTGATGTAAGTTTGAAAACTTTGTTTCCATCAATGTTTTTAACATTATTTATTCTCCATTTAATTGGTAAAACAAAATAATAATCTTGATTCTTTTTCATGAATTCGAGACCTCTAAGTCGTATTATGCCATCATCATCTTCTTTTGCATTTCTTAATTCAATCAAAAGAGTTACACTAGTAACTTTTATTTGCGGATACTTGCCAAACAAAAGACAAGGAATAAGCACTCCTCCTTTATCTCTAACCAAATAATAATTTTTTGGTTTGTATTGCAAAGCATTATCTTGTTTAGAAATATTGATTTTTTGCTCTAATTCAAATATTTCTTTGTCCAATTTATTTAAGCCGATTTCTTCACTTAAGACTTCAATTTGCTTTTCAATATTTTGTAGAGATACCAAATAATTGTCTTCTTCACGCTGCAATTCTTCCTTTAAAGAATTTTTTAATTCTTTTTGTTTTGCTGAAATTGTGTTATTCAGTTTTAATAATTCTATTGAGGACTCATTAATTTCTTGTTTTATCTTTTTCTTTTTTGCAAAATCAAAAAAGCCACATTCACGAAGCATCCTATTTAAATCATCTAAGTTAGACTGTAAAACAGCTTTCTTATCTATCCATTGTTGCAAATCTTTTGAATGCTTGAAATTTATTCCTGCTTTTTTATTATTGTGTTCTTCAAGTAATTTTTCTTTTTGTTTATTTAAAATTAATAAATCGTTATTATTTGATATTATTCCCTCTTTTTTGCATTTCAATTCGACCAAATGGTCATTATATAATTTCGAATTTGCACTATTTAATTTTCTTTCTAAATAGTTGATTAAATTATCAAAATCACCATCATTTGCTTTCTTTAGTCCATTTAAATATTCTTCAATCTCATTTTTTGACATATTTGGGCGATATGTTTTAAACAACATCTCTTTAATAATGTCCGTAGGATTGTCGTTATCTATTGCTTCTTGCATACAATAGTTTGCTAAATCTAACGAATCGCTAAATCCATCAGCTTCTATAAACAAATCATATGCATTTTTAAAATCAATAGAAGACTTTGCTTTATCCATTGCTTTCTTAGCTTCGTTATATTTTTCTTTTTTAATTGCTCTTTTGCACTCAAAAATAAAATTTTCAACAGTTCTACGAAATGCCTTATCATCACTCCACTCGCATTCTAATAAATATGGATCGTCAAATCCATGTGGTATTTTATTAGCAAAATCCTCCAAACCATAATACATCTCAATATCTATTTTGTTATATATTTTAAAATTTATTAAATTATATAAAGCAAACTGATTTTTAAAATTATCTTTAGGAAATCCGTCATCATCATATAATTCTGGGTGCGCCTTAGAATCTAGTTTTGCATCTAACTTTTTTAGACCTTTTTTAGCTTCTTTAAAGTCACCTTTTGCAATAAGTATATCAACATCTTTGATAATTTTATCTATTTCACTATCCGATGATTCAGAAGTATTCTTGCTTTTTGTGTTCTCCCTTGTGATTAATTTATCGATTCCTTTAAGCAAATCTTGAAGATACCCAAGTTTTCCCATGTCTTGAGCTTGTAAATTTACAAATTCTTCAGGCATTTCATATGGAGACATGTTTTTATAACATGGGATTAAATATTTCTCTTCACCATTATTACAAAGTTTCAAAAAACGGGACCATTCGTTTTTTACCCAAGGAGCATTGAAATATTCTTCTCTGGTTCCAATAGCAAGCATAACCTTTGCGCTTGTTAATGCCGCAAAAATATAAGGTTCATATTCTTGTCCAATTTTATCCTCAAGAGAGATTTTTGAGAAGAAAGCCTTATAGCCTTTTTCTGTGAGTGCATCAAAAATTTCTTCAGCAATAACGCTATCGGGTGTACGCCTACCAGATTTGTCTGTTTCTTTATAACAAATAAAAACATCATAAGGTTCTTCAGATTTTGAAATTTCAAGAATTTTCTTTTGAACGCCATCTATATATTTTGCTTCTTCTTCATATAATTTTCTGGAGACAACATCAGCCAATTCCAAAGCTTTAATATAATCGCTATCCTTTAAAATAGAATTTGTCATTGTTCTGTGGCAAGTAGGGACTTTTTTTCCTGATTTAAGATCATCCACATATTCAATGCCATATTTACACAAACACAACCCCCAAAATGCCTCAGCTTGCTCTCCTTGATCTGAGATAATATGTTCATATATCCCACTCGCTTTATCATATTCACACGTATTTAAAAGAAATGTCGCTCGATTAAAAAGTTTCAAAGTTTTTTCTTCATCAACGTTTGGAATTGTCTGAGTAACTCCACAGAATGGACATTCACAAACATGTTCTTTACCAGCGATATCTAATTCTCCACCACACATTTTGCATTTGTAAATCATCTTATTTCTCCTTGAATATAAGCGACAAATAAGCACTGTATATTTTATTTAAATAATCCAGCGGCATTGTAAAATAAGCTGTTATATTTTTTCTAAAGCAGTCAAAGCCTTTTACATAAAAAGTGCGTTTGCATTTAAAAATATCTACATGTTTATGTGCAATCGCATTTCTTAAGTGCTTTAACAAACTCTCACATTCGCCTTCGCTTTTTGTAAAAAGAAAGTAAATTTTCATTTTATTTGTATCTTGAGTCAAAAAACTATGATTGGTTGCACAAACAAAAGTTTCTTTAGAAAACCCATCATACTTCTTTATTAATTTTATAAGTTTAGACTTTTGATGCTGATCAAGCAAACTTAAACGATTATCGTCTAAAAGCCGGTCTATACTTTTGCAATACTTAGAAATAAGTCTATGATTATGTAAAAAGGAAATAAAATCCATAAAAATTTCAATAAGGTTTATATTACTGTTTTTTTCTACCACAATTAGGGCAGAACTTTGTCTCAATGTTTTTTGTACCACAGTCTGGGCAATTCCAAGTCGTTGGCATAGGTTCTCCACATTCTGGACAGAACTTAGATGAAATACCTTCAGCGCCACATTTTGGACATTTCCAAGTTACTTTTTCTGGTTTCTTTTCGCCACATTCTGGGCAAAATTTTGATGTAATATTATCAGTTCCACACTTAGGACATTTCCAAGTATCATTTAGAACTTTAGCATTATCCTGATGTGGCGTTATGCTGGGATTCATAGCGTCAATTAAATCACCAGTAATTTCTTTG
This sequence comes from uncultured Mollicutes bacterium, assembly GCA_945935945.1. The sequence continues at coordinate 9,948 of CAMESA010000021.1, forward strand.
CCCATTTGTTTAACCATTCCAGCTTTCACAGCATCTTCAGCCAATCCAGGAATTCCACTAGATGATACTGACCCAGCAGATCCTGAGCCCATGTGCTCAACAGCTCTAGTAGAAACCATTCTCCTTGTCTCGTCTTGATATGTATAGCCTTTCATTTTCATTTCGTCTGCTTCAGCACCAGCTTGATATCTATATGCATCAGCACTGCCAGCAGCTCTAATTCTTTCAGCTTCGGCAGCTGCTCTTGCTTTTGCTAACTCAACATCAGTTTCGGTGCCGACTTCAGTCATGATTCTATCATGTGCAGCTTGTGCCTCTGCTTGTTTAATTCTTTCGTCTTGCACCTTCAAATAACGTTCTGCATATTGTTCCTTCATTCTTTTAAAATTAGGATCATTATCTGGCGTCATGATGCTAGAAATAATAAAATCAGTTAACTCAATACCAAATTTTTCAATTTGTTTGTTAATCTCTACCAACAACCCTTCACTAAGTTCTTGTGTATGTAAATCTACTTCAAGAATATTAATGTCATTTTCTTTAATAATTTTACCTAAAAAACTCTTAACAGCATTTACAACATTTGGTCTAAATTTAAGAGATATCTCATCAGCCTTTAAACCAAAGTTCAAATCGCTGCCCAATCCTACAATATAAAAGAGGAATTTTGTGTAATCTGAAATTTTATAATTGTATGTGCCACATGCACCGAGTTCAACATGAAGTCCGGAAACAGGATCAAACATTCTAATTTTGCTATCTGTCCCCCATCGCTGATTTGTTTGAAGCGTCTTAGTGACAAAATATAGTTGGGAATGGAAAGATACATCATCTTCATCAAAATTTTCTTGACTTAATAATAAATTGTTAAGAGTAACCATGTGACGGCCAGCTTCAAATTTGCCAACTAATTTTCCATCCTGAATAAAAATAGCCACTTGAGATTCATTAACAATTATTTGTGATCCAAGTGCAAAATCTTCTAATTGATGTTTCCACACGCATATATCGTTATTTTTTTCGCATTTCAAGAGAGTTGGTTGTTCTTTTTCTAAATATTCTTGCTCCCTTAATCTCTCTTGGACATTAATGCTAGTACCGCAAAGAGGACAGTCAATAGAAACATCGTCTTTATCTGCAGTGATATGGCAAGAACACTCAGGACAAATGAGTTCAACAAATTTCCAGTCATTTTTTGGTTGAATTAAATGTTCTTTACAAACCGGACAAATAGGGTCATCAGTTTTTCCTCTATTGTAGACAATTAAATTGCCGCATTTAGGGCATTGCTTTGTTCTCATTTTTTCAGTTTTAACTTTCATAATGTGCCCGCACTGACATTCAATTTTTCTCTTGGCGAAAAATGATGTCGATGCTTCATTAATTCGGCCACAAACAGGACATTCAATTAAAAACTTTTTTGCCATAACAACCTTACCTCACTTTTTTTATTTTCAAATTATCTAAGGCAAATTCTAAGGCCATTGAGATGATTTCATTTCTCGTTCTGCCAGTTTCTTTTGCAATTTCATCAAACTTTGCGATTAAATCATTAGAAAGACGCAAAGAAATAACAGAGGAATCTCCTTTGTATTTTTTTTGTGAAATCTCAAATTTTGCCTTTTGCATTGTAATATAATTGTAACACATTTGTAATTTGTAAAAAATATATTATTACAAAACCGTCACGATTTTAACCTAATATCAT